>NZ_OZ060405.1:303583-607166 GCF_964059145.1 Buchnera aphidicola (Protaphis terricola) | reverse complement strand
TTAGTGTATTTTAAAAGGATAACTTAATTTAAAACTACTTATTTAATAAAAAAACTTAAAAAAATTTTTTTTAAGAAGAATCAATATTGCATTCATGATTATTTTTTAAAATATTTTTTTAAAATATAAATAAAATAATAAGATAGTTTATTAGTATTAAGGAATAAATAAAATGCATATAAATAAAAAAAAAATAAAAAAAACAAATTCTAAAATAAAAATATTTTTTATTGTATTGTCTTTAATTTTTCTTTTTATTTTTTCATTTTTCATTGTAAAAATAAAAAATAAAACAAAAAATTTAAATATAATTAAATATGAAGATGTTATAAAAGAAATAAATACGAAAAAAAATATAAATTTCAAAAATGCAGAAGATTTTATTATAAAAAATGAAAATATTTACGGAACTTTAATATCTTTATTATTAGCTAAGCAATATATTTTGAATAATAATCTAGATAAAGCATTTAACCAATTAGAAAACAGCTTAAAAAGTACAAAAGATGAGAATTTAAAAAACATCTTAAGATTAAGAATGTCAAAAATTAAAATACAACAAAATCAAACAAAAGATGCAATGGATATTATTAATGAAATAAAAGATGATTGTTGGAAAAATATAGTAGAAAATATTAAAGGAGATATTTTTATGAAGAATAAAAATATTAATTTAGCTATAAAAGCATGGGAAAAAAGTAAGAATTTTGAAGAATCTCAAACATCTAAAGAAATTATTAATATGAAAATAAATAAAATTAACATAAAATAACTTAAATAAAAATAATATAAAGAGTTCATATTAAAAAATGTCACCTATTATTGCATTAATTGGACGCACCAATGTAGGAAAATCTACTTTATTTAATCTTTTAACTAAAAAAAAACATGCATTAGTTTCAAATTATTCAGGTCTAACTCGAGATAGAAATTATGGATTATTTTATTTAGAAAATAATAATAAATGCATTATTATAGATACCGCTGGATTTGATTTTGAAGAAACTAAAATAAAAGAAAAAGCTTATCAACAAACATTAATAGCTATGAAAGAATCAGATCTAATTTTATTTTTAGTTAGTGCAAAAGAAGGAATTTTACCACAAGAATATTTAATTTTAAAAAAAATAAGAAAATATCAAAAAAATTTCTTTTTAGTTATTAATAAAATTGATAAAACAAAAGAAGTTGAAAAAATAAATGAATTTTACTCACTTGGTATTAAGGAACATATAAAAATTTCCGCAAGTCACAACCAAGGAGTAAATAATCTGATTAATAAATATTTAAATCCATGGATAAAATTAAAATTTAAAAAACTTGAAAAAAAAAAATTAATTAATGATATTAAAATTAAAATTTCATGTATAGGAAAACCAAATGTTGGGAAATCTACTTTAATAAATAAACTATTAATGCAAAATAGAATAATTACTTCAAACTTTCCAGGAACAACATTAGATACTATTTCTATACCTGTAAAATATAATAATAAAAATTATATCCTTATCGATACATCTGGAATTACAAAAAAAAAGAATAACAAAATTGAAAAAATATCTACAATAAAAACCTTTAAAGCTATTGAAAATACAGATATAACACTACTAATTATCGATGCAAAAGATGAACAAAATAAAATATCTAATCAAAATTTATTACTAATCAATATGATTGAAAATTTTGGAAAACCATTAATTATAATAATTAATAAATGGGATCTATTAAATTTTTTAGAAAAAAATCAATTTAAAAAAGCAATTAAAATACAACTAAAAAATTATTTTTTTTTCAAAATACATTATATATCTGCAATTAATAGTAAAAATATTTTTGAAATATTTAAATTAGTTGAAAATTTATATCGATTCTATCAAAAAAAAATAAATACTTCAAAACTTATGAAAATTATGAAAAATGCAATAGATAAACATCCACCTTTAATAAAAAATAGACGTCGAATTAAATTAAAATATATACATTTAGGAAGTTCAAAACCCCCGATTAAAATAATTATACATGGAAATCAGATAAAATATTTAACATTATCTTATAAAAAATATTTAAAAAATTTTTTTCACAATGAATTAAATATACATGGAATACCATTAAAAATTAAGTTTAAAGAAACAATAAATCCATATATCTAATTATATGTTAACTAGATGTATGATTACTAGTATATAAGGGGATTTCTACTTCAATATCAATATCCCCTACAATTGCTTGACAACTTAATCTACTAGTAGATTTTAAACCCCATGCCTTATCTAATACATCTTCTTCTTTTTCAGACCAACCTGAAAGAGAGTTAAAACCTTTTTTTATAATACAATGACATGTACTACAAGCACATGATTTTTCACATGCATGTTCTAATGGAATATTATTATTTAATGCAATATCTAATATAGATTCACCCTTTTTACATTGACATACAGCGCCTTTTGGTAATATAAATTTATGAGGTAGAAAAAAAATTTTAGGCATTTATTTAGTCTCATCTGAAATATTTTTATTTAAAGAAGAACAAAGTGCATTCTTCAAACGTAATGAAAAAAAATTTTTAGTTACTTTATCTAAGTTATTTAAATTTAATTTTATAGAAAAAAAATCATCTTCATTAATAGATTTTATTAATGCTTTTTTATTTAAATTAATTTCTATTAATTCCTCTTTACTAATTAAATGTTTATCTTTTTTTAAAGCATCTTCTAAAAGATTTAAAATATTTTGAGATTCAACTTTTTTTTCTGATTTTATTCTACAATAATAATCATTTTTAGAATAAATAGAATATTTTTTAATTATTTTAGAAAAATTTTTCTGTTGTGATACAGTATTATCAATTTGAATCATTTTAACTTGATTACTATCTTTTTCAATTGCTTTTATATTAATTAAACCATCAGTATCAATTTCAAATGTAACTAAAATTCGAACTAAACCAGCTTTTTTAAGAGGAATTTTTCTCAAAACAAAACGAGAAAGTGAAATACAATTCTTTACAAGATCTCTTTCTCCTTGAAGTACATGAATAATAATTCCCGTTTGATTATCTCTAGAAGTTGTAAATTCTTTAGTTTTAGAAATAGGTATGTGACTATTACGAGGAATAATTTTTTCAACAAAACCACCCATAACTTCAATACCTAATGAAAGTGGTATCACATCTAATAATATTGGTTGATTATATAATAATTTATTTTGTGTTAAAATATTGCATTGTAATGCAGCCCCTATAGCAACAATTTGATCTGGATCTATAGAAGTTAAAGGGCGGATTTTAAAAAATTTTTTAACTTCTTGGTAAACTAATGGAATTCGTGTTGATCCACCTACCATAATTACTTCTTTAATATCTTTTATCTCTAAATCAATATCTTTTAAAATATTTGAACAAATCAATAAAGTTTGTTTAATTAAATCTTTAATAATTATATTAAACTCAAAACGTGTTAATACTCCTGTCCAATTAAAAATATTAAATTTTACTATATTCTTATATGTTAATTGAGTTTTTATTTTTCTCGCTGTTGTTAATAATAAAGATTGAAGAGAATCATTGTATTGATAATTAGATAAATTAGCTTTTTTATAAATATACTTTGCTAATAGATTGTCAAAATCATCACCGCCTAAATTTGAATCGCCGCTTGTCGCTAATACTTCAAAAATTCCTTGGTTTAATTTTAATATAGAAACATCAAATGTACCACCTCCAAGATCATATACAATTATAATACCCTTTTTATTTGTTTCTAAACCATATGCAAGTGCTGCAGAAGTTGGTTCATTTAATAATCTAATTAAATTAATATTAGCCATAATAGCAGCTTTCTTAATTAAAGATCGTTGAATATTATTGAAATATGCTGGAACAGTAATAACTGTTGCATCTATATTTGTTTTATATAAAAAGGAAGCTCTTTGTTTTAAAGATTGTAATATTTTACTTACTACTTGTGTAGAATTAATCCTTCCTAATTTTGTATGAAAAATAATTTCTTGGTTTTCATTTTCTTCTATAATATAAGGTAAAATAGGGAATTCTTTTTTAATAAAATCAATAGAACGACCAATCAATCTTTTTATTGAAAAAATAGTATTTATTGGATCTTTAATTATATATTTCTTTGCTTCCCATCCAACTAAAAATTTATCTTTCTTACAATGTACAACAGATGGTAATAAATAGCGGTTTTTTTCATCATTTAATAATATTGCGTGTTTTTTTTCTATTGTTGATACCAGAGAATAAGTAGTTCCAAAATCTATACCTAAAATTAGTTTTTTATTTAACTTTTCTTTTAAAAAAACCATATAAAAATTTCCTAATTTATTTAATTAAATCAAAAAAATTATTTTTTTAAATTTATCAAAATCTTATTTAAAAATCTCAATTGAGATATTCTATAAATTACTTTATTCCATTTTTTTTCATTAAATGCATAGTTAATTTTATTTTCACAATATTTTATTTCATATTTTATTTTTTTTAAAAACTTATCAATATGAGTAATAGTTAAATTATTTTTTGTTTTTATACTTTCTAATTCTTCATATAGAAAAAAATATTTTTTTAAAAAAGATGGATTATCAGATAATAAATTTTTTTGTTGTGTGTTAATGCCATTTAAAGAAAGTAAATATATTGATCTATTTAATGAATTCTTTAAAATTTCATATCCTTTATTAATTTCTATAGATTTTTCTAAAATTTGATTTTGTTTATATTTAGAATTATTTATAAATAAATCAGGATGGAATTTTAATTGTAATTTGTAATAATTTTTATTAAGAATTTTGATATCTATCTGAAATTGTTTTGGTAATAAGAATAATTCAAAATAGTTCATAAACCACCTAAATTACAATTTTATTTAAAATTTAATTAAATTTAATGTTGAAAAAAAATTTTCAACATTAAACAATAAAAAATTATTCTTTATTCATTTTATTTTTATAATCTGCAATAGCCGCTTTAATAGCATCTTCTGCTAAAATTGAACAATGAATTTTAACTGGAGGTAATTCCAATTCTTCTACTATACTTGTATTTTTAATTGATTCTGCTTCTTTTATAGATTTACCCTTAATCCATTCTGTGACAAGTGAACTAGAAGCAATAGCAGAACCACAACCGTACGTTTTAAAACAAGCATCTTCAATAATTCCTTTTGAGTTTACTTTAATTTGTAACTTCATCACATCACCACAAGCAGGTGCACCTACTAAACCACTTCCTACATTAGTATCAGTATTAGAAAAAGAACCGACATTGCGAGGATTTTCATAATGATCCATAACTTTTTTACTATAAGCCATTTTTAATACCTTTTTATTTAAATTTAAAATTTTTTTAATTATGATCCCATTCTATACTGTTTAAATCAACTCCTGATTTAAACATTTCCCATAATGGTGAAAGTTCACGAAGTTTAGAAATAGATTGATGTACTAATTTTATTGTATATTGAATTTCTTCTTTTGTTGTAAATCTACCAATAGAAAAACGAATAGAACTATGTGCTAATTCATCTTTAATACCTAAAGCTTTTAATACATATGAAGGTTCTAAACTAGATGAAGTACATGCTGATCCTGAAGAAATTGCTAAATCTTTTAACGACATAATTAAAGATTCACCTTCAACATAATTAAAACTAACATTTAAAATATGTGGTGCTCCTTGTTTTAAATCACTATTTAAATAAACTTCTTCAATATTTTTAATGCCATTCCATAAATCGTTTCTCAAATTATTTAAATGAATAAAATCATCTTTTAGTTTTTTTTCTGCTATACGAAATGCTTCTCCCATACCTACGATTTGATGTACTGGCAAAGTTCCAGATCTCATACCACGTTCATGCCCGCCCCCATGTATAGCAGCTAATAATCGAATGCGGGGTTTTCTTCGTATATATAAACCTCCTATACCTTTTGGACCATATAATTTATGAGCTGAAAAAGACATTAAATCTATAAATGATGTTTTTACATCAACTTTGATTTTACCTATACTTTGAGTAGCATCAACATGGAAAAAAATATCGTGAGATTTGCAAATTTTAGATATATTATTAATATCTTGTATAATTCCAATTTCATTATTAACATGCATTATAGAAACAAGTATTGTATTTTTTCTTATATTTTTTTTTAAATCATTTAAATCAATAATTCCATTATTTTTAGGATTTAAATAAGTTATAGAAAAACCTTCGCTTTCTAAATATCTACAAGTATCTAATACTGATTTATGTTCAGTTTTACTTGTAATAATATGATTACCTTTTTTTTTATAAAATAATGCAATACCTTTAATAGCTAAATTATTTGATTCAGTTGCTCCAGAAGTAAATATAATTTCACGTGAATCTGCACCAATTAAATTTGCAATTTGATTACGGGCTATATCAACAATTTCTTCTGCCTCCCAACCAAATTTATGTGAACGAGAAGCCGAATTTCCAAATATTCCATCTATTGTTAGATAATTCATCATTTTTTTTGCAACTTTAAAATCAACTGGAGTAGTTGATGCATAATCTAAATAAATTGGATGTTTCATAAAATTATTTACCTTAATAAATATTATTAAATAAGTGATATTCTATCATTTTAATAAATATTTCGTTTTAAAAAAATATCTACTTTTAAAAAATAAGATTTTTTTCTAAAATAGAAAGTAGACTTTTTTATTAATTCAGAATATAATTAGTTATTTTAAAAAATTTAAAAATCATTAGGGGTGTAGTTCAATTGGTAGAGCATCGGTCTCCAAAACCGAAAGTTGGAGGTTCAAATCCTTTCACCCCTGCCAAAAATTTACTCTTCAATAAAACAATTTTAAACAATCATTATTATTCCTATAAAAAATATTCTAGAAATATATTTTACAATATATTAAAAAGTTAATTCTTTAAATATTTAAGAGATTTTTAAAATGCCTAAATATCGTTCTTTTAAAACAACCCATGGACGAAATATGTCTGGAGCTAGAGCATTATGGCGCGCTACAGGTATGAATGAAGAAGATTTTAAAAAACCTATTATTGCTATAGTAAATTCATTTTCAGAGTTTGTACCAGGACATATTCATTTGCAAAAAGTTGGAAAAGTAATTTCAAAAGAAATTTATAAATCAGGAGGTGTTCCAAAAGAATTTAATACTATCGCAATAGATGACGGTATTGCAATGGGACATTCAGGAATGTTATATTCTTTGCCGTCACGAGAATTAATTGCAGATTCTGTAGAATATGTCATTAATGCTCACTGTGTTGATGCAATGATATGTATTTCTAATTGTGATAAAATTACACCAGCAATGTTTATGGCATCGATGCGTTTAAATATACCTTCAGTTTTTGTTTCAGGCGGACCAATGGAAGCTGGTAAAATAAAAATAGAAGATAAAATAAAAAAAATTGATTTAGTCGATGCAATTACTCACGGAGGAGATCCTAAACAATCAAATGAGTTTATAAAAAAAATAGAACAATTATCATGTCCTACATGTGGTTCTTGTTCAGGTATGTTTACTGCTAACTCCATGAATTGTTTAATGGAAGCTATTGGATTAGCATTGCCAGGAAATGGAACGTTATTAGCAACTCATATAAACCGTAAAAAATTATTTAAAAAATCTGCTCAAATCATAGTGAAAATTACAAAAGATTATTATGAAAATAATAATGATAAAGTTCTACCTAGAAATATTGCTAATAGGGATGCTTTCAAAAATGCAATGAGATTAGATATTGCTATGGGAGGATCAACAAATACTATATTGCATTTATTAGCTGCAGCTAATGAAGGGAAAATAAACTTTAATATGTCTGATATTGATATTCTTTCTAAAAATACTCCACATATTTGTAAAGTTTCTCCAAGTACACAATTATATCATATAGAAGATGTACATCGAGCAGGTGGAATTATGGGTATTTTGTCTGAATTAAATCGTTTTAATTTATTAAAAAATCAAACGAAAAATATATTAAAGTTAACTTTAGAAGAAACACTAAAGAACTATGATATTTTAAATACTAAAAATGCTGATATAATAGAAATGTTTTATTCAGCTCCTAGTGGAGTAAAAACTATTGAACCATTTTCACAAAATTTTAGATGGAAAACATTAGATAAAGATCGTATTAATGGATGTATTAGATCTTGTGATCATGCATATAGTAAAGAAGGAGGTTTATCTATTTTATATGGAAATTTAGCAAAAAATGGCTGCATAATAAAAACTGCTGGTATTAATAAAAATAATTATATTTTTTCTGGAGTAGCAAAGGTTTATGAAAGTCAAGAAGATGCTGTTAAAGCAATTTTAAATAAAAAAATTATTCCTGGAGATGTCATAGTAATTCGATATGAAGGTCCTAAAGGCGGACCAGGAATGCAAGAAATGCTTTATCCAACAACATATTTAAAATCTATGAAATTAGATAAAACATGTGCATTAATAACAGATGGTCGATTTTCAGGTGGTACATCAGGATTATCAATTGGGCATATTTCTCCTGAAGCTGCAAGTCAAGGAGTGATAGCATTAGTGAAAAATGGAGATAATATTCAAATAAATATCTATAAAAAAAGTATTCATTTAAATATTACAAAAAAAGAACTAAAAAATCGAATTATACAAGAAAAGTTAAAAGGTGAACAAGCATTTAAACCATTCAATCGAAAAAGAAAAATATCTTTAGCATTAAAATTTTATGCATCTTTTGCAACAAGTGCTGATACTGGAGCAATAAGGAACAGAAATAAATTAAAAAATTTATATAATAAATAATTAATAATTAATAAATTTTTAAAAGTAGGAATTAATAAAATGAATTATTTTAATAAACTATGTTTTAGAAAAAAAATTAAAGAATTAAAAAAATGTCGTCTTATGAAGAGAAAAGAATTTAAAAATAAAAATAATATTTTGAAAAATAAAAATATTGTTATTATTGGTTGTGGATCTCAAGGTTTAAACCAAGGTTTAAATATGAGGGACTCAGGTCTTAATATTTCTTATGCATTAAAAAATGATAGTATTTTAAAAAAAAACAAATCATGGATCAACGCTACAAAACATCATTTTTCAGTAAATAATTATGAAAATTTAATACCTACTGCAGACTTAATAATTAATTTAACACCAGATAAACAACATTCTAATGTAATCAAAGATATTCAAAAATTAATGAAGCCTAATGCATGTTTAGGATATTCTCATGGTTTTAATATTGTAGAATGCGGAGAAAAAATAAGAAAAGATATAACAGTAATTATGATGGCTCCAAAATGTCCTGGAACTGAAGTACGAGAAGAATTTCAAAAAGGTTTTGGTGTTCCAACATTGATTGCAGTTCATCCTGAAAATGATCCTAATAATATTGGATTAGAATTTGCTAAAGCATGGGCTTTTTCTACCGGAGGTCATCGTGCTGGAGTTTTAGAATCATCATTTATAGCAGAAGTAAAATCTGATTTAATGGGAGAACAAACTATTTTATGTGGTTTATTACAAACAGCTTCATTAATATTTTATGAAAAAATGATTCAAGATAAAAATGACCCTGGATATTCAGGAAAATTTATACAATATGGATGGGAAATAATTACTAAATCTTTAAAACATGGAGGTATTACGTTAATGATGGATAGACTGTCTAATACATCTAAAATTAGAGCATGTCAATTATCTGAAAAAATAAAAATAGAATTATCACCATTATTTAAAAAACATATGGATAATATCATTTCTGGTGAATTTTCTAAAGAAATGATAAATGACTGGAATAATAATGATTTAAAACTAATAAATTGGCGTCATAATATTAAATCAAAACCTTTTGAAAAAGCTCCATTATATTTTAAAAATATACTAGAACAAGAATATTATGATCATGGAACATTAATGGTAGCGATATTAAAAGCAGGTATTGAATTAGCTTTTGAAACAATGCTAGAAACAGGTATTAAAAGTGAATCAGCTTATTATGAATCACTTCATGAGTTACCATTAATTGCTAATACAATTGCAAGAAAAAAATTATATGAAATGAATATGGTTATTTCAGATACAGCAGAATATGGAAGCTATCTTTTTTCTGATACAGCATACCCTATTCTTAAAAATTTTATAATGAGACTTGAAAAATCTGATTTAGGATCAAAAATATCTGATATATCAATAGATAATGTAAACTTATCCAAAATTAATGATCAAATCCGAAATCATCCAATTGAAGTAATTGGACATAAATTAAGAAATTATATGAAAAATATGAAAAGTACATTTAATTAAAATATATTGTTTATTCTTATTAATTTTATTCAAATTTTTAAATCATTCTAATTAACTAATCAATATTACTATTTTATGTCTCTTAATTATATTCAAAAAAATGCAGTACAACTCATTAATGGTCCCTGTTTAATATTAGCAGGGGCGGGTTCAGGAAAAACAAAAGTTATTATTAATAAAATAATTTATTTAATAAAATATTGCAAATATAAACCTAGTAATATTATTGCTTTAACTTTTACTAATAAAGCTGCTCATGAAATAAAAACTCGTCTTTTAGAAAATTTAAATATTTGTCAAATAAAACAAATTATTATTTCAACATTTCATTCATTTGGTTTAAAAATCATTAAAAAAGAAATAAAATATTTGGAATTAAATTCTAATTTTTCTTTATTTGATGAAAAAGATCAAATTATATTATTAAAAAAAATTACTAGTGATATTAAATATGATATTAAATCATTAAAAACATTGCTTTTTATGATTTCTTTATGGAAAAATCAATTTTATACTCCTAAGGAAGTTCAATTATTAGCTAAATCTAATCAAGAAAAAGATTTTGCATATTTTTATAAAAAATATACTGTTCATTTACAAAAATCAAATATATTAGATTTTGATGATTTAATTTGTATCCCTACTTTATTATTTAAAAATAATAAAACTATAAAAGATCGATGGCAAAAAAAAATTACTTATTTATTAATTGATGAATATCAAGACACTAGTTATAGTCAATACGAAATGATCAAAGAAATTACAAATAAAAATTCAAATTTTACATTAGTAGGAGACGATGATCAGTCAATATATTCTTGGAGAGGTGCTAAACCGCAAAATCTTCTTTTATTAAAAAAAGATTTTCCTCATTTAAAAATTATAAAAATGGAGCAAAATTATCGTTCATATGGTAGAATACTTAAAGCTGCAAATAAACTTATTTCGTATAATTCAAGTTATTTAAAAAAAAAATTATTTTCTAAATTAAAATATGGAAATAAAATCAAAATTATTATTGGAGAGAATGAAGAAGCTGAAGCAGAAAAAATTGCACAAAAAATTATTTTTCAATGTACTCAAGAAAAAATAAAATATAAAAATTATGCTATACTATACCGAGGAAACTATCAATCTCAAATACTAGAAAAAATATTTCTAAAACGAAATATTCCTTATAATATTTCTAATAATACATCATTTTTTTCACATCCAGAAATCAAAGATCTTTTAAGTTATCTTCGTTTAATTACCAATCATAATGATAATTACGCATTTTTAAGAATAGTAAATACTCCTCATAGAAAAATAGGTGTTACTACAATTAATAAAATAGAAAAATTTTCTATTGAAAGAAATATTAGTTTTTTTAAAGCTGTTGATAATCCAAAAATAAAAACAGTCTTAAGAAATTCTACAATAAATAAAATAAAAAAATTTACTTTATGGGTTCAAAAAATGACTAATTTATCTATTTCAGAACCTATAAATATTTTAAATATTATTATTCATGATATTAAATATAAATCATGGTTAAAAAAACATTTAAAAGAATCTGAAAAAATAAAAAAAAGTATTAAAAATATTAATACTTTATCAGATTGGATAAAAAATTTATTAAAAGGAAGTAATTTTGAAGAACCTTTAAATTTATTAGATATTGTTACAAAAATGACACTTCGTGATATTATAAACAATGAAAAAAAATCTGAAGATTTAAATAAAGTCCAATTAATGACTTTACATGCATCTAAAGGTTTAGAGTTTTCTTCTGTTTTTATTATTGGTATGAGTGAAGGAACGTTTCCTAATGTAAAAAGTATCAATGAAAATAATATAGAAGAAGAAAGAAGATTAGCATATGTAGGAATGACTAGGGCAAAAAAACAGTTATTTTTAACATATTGTCAAACAAAAATACAATATGGTCAAAAATTGTATAATATTCCTAGTAGATTTTTATTTGAACTACCTAAAGAAGATTTACATTGGGATCAGAACATTGTCTTAACTGATACTCTCAAAAATAAAATAAATAATGTAAAAAAAATAAATATTTTGAAAAATATTATTAAAAAAAAATAACTATTTAAAATTATAAACAATTAAAATTCTATAATTTTAGTTTAAATCAATCTATAAAAATGATAATATTACAGATTGTATTAATATAAAAATTTAAATAAAATTTTTTAAATTTCTCCCTTTATAGAGTAAATAAAAAATGAATAATATAATTGAATTAACCGATCATAATTTTGAAGAAAAAGTATTAAACTCAAAGAAATTTATATTAGTTGATTTTTGGGCTGAATGGTGTAATCCATGTAAAATGTTAGCTCCTATTTTAGAAGAGATAGCAGATGAATATGCTAAAAAAGTAAAAGTAACTAAATTAAATATTGAAAAAAATCCAAAAACTGCACCTATATATTCTATTAGAGGTATTCCTGCATTATTATTATTTCATAATAGCCACGTTGTAGCGACAAAAATTGGTGCTATTTCTAAATTAGAATTAAAAAAATTTTTAGATGAAAATATAAAATAAACTTTTTATAAAAATATTAATTTAAAATATATGTTATATCAATATTATCATTTCAAGATTCACTCTGATTTTACTAAGAACCCACCATTATGAATCTTACCGCACTTAAAAATATGCCCGTTTCTGAATTAATTATTCTTGGTGAAAAAATGGGGTTGGAAAATTTAGCGCGTATGCGTAAACAAGATATTATTTTTGCAATCCTTAAACAACATTCAAAAAGTGGAGAAGATATTTTCGGCGATGGAGTTTTAGAAATATTACAAGATGGATTCGGTTTTCTTCGATCTGCTGATAGTTCTTATTTAGCTGGGCCCGATGATATATATGTATCACCTAGTCAAATTCGTAGATTTAATTTAAGAACTGGTGATACTATTTCTGGAAAAATAAGACCACCAAAAGAAGGTGAAAGATATTTTGCTTTATTAAAAGTAAATGAAGTAAATTATGATAAACCTGAAAATGCAAGAAGTAAAATTTTATTTGAAAATTTAACACCTTTGCATGCAAATTCTCGTTTAAGAATGGAAAGGGGGAATGGTTCAACGGAAGATTTAACTACAAGGGTATTAGATCTTGCTTCACCTATAGGAAGAGGTCAAAGAGGTTTAATAGTAGCGCCCCCTAAAGCAGGAAAAACAATTTTATTACAGAATATTGCTCAAAGTATAGCTTATAACCATCCAGATTGTGTATTAATGGTTTTGTTAATTGATGAAAGACCAGAAGAAGTTACTGAAATGCAGAGATTAGTAAAAGGTGAAGTTGTTGCATCTACTTTTGATGAACCTGCATCAAGACATGTACAAGTTGCAGAAATGGTTATTGAAAAAGCAAAGAGATTAGTAGAACATAAAAAAGATGTAATTATATTGCTTGATTCAATTACTCGATTAGCACGTGCTTATAATACTGTAGTACCAGCTTCTGGGAAAGTTTTAACTGGAGGAGTTGATGCTAATGCGTTACATAGACCTAAACGATTTTTTGGTGCTGCAAGAAATGTAGAAGAGGGTGGTAGTTTAACAATCATTGCAACTGCTCTAGTTGATACAGGATCAAAAATGGATGAAGTAATTTATGAAGAATTTAAAGGTACAGGAAATATGGAATTACCATTGTCTAGAAAAATAGCAGAAAAACGTGTTTTTCCAGCTATTGATTATAATAGATCTGGTACTAGAAAAGAAGAATTACTAACTCTTCCAGATGAACTTCAAAAAATGTGGATATTAAGAAAAATTATTCATCCTATGAGCGAGATAGATGCAATGGAATTTTTATTAAATAAACTATCTATGACAAAAACTAATAATGAATTTTTTGACATGATGAAGCGCTCATAAATATAATATTAATCTAAAGTTAAAAGTATTATTTTTTTATTTTTTTTAAAATTAAAAATATTATAAAAAAAGCTGGACAATATTAAGGATTAATCATAAAATCTAATTTATTATTTTATAAATGCGCTCGTAGCTCATTTGGATAGAGCACTATCTTCCGAAGATAGAGGTATCAGGTTCAAATCCTGCCGAGCGCACTTTATTTTTAATATTTTATATATTTTTTGTTTTGGTGGCTATAGCTCAGTTGGTAGAGTGCTGGATTGTGATTCCAGTGGTCATGGGTTCGAATCCCATTAGCCACCCAAAAATTAAATACGGCGAATAGCGCAGCTTGGTAGCGCAACTGGTTTGGGACCAGTAGGTCAGAGGTTCAAATCCTCTTTCGCCGAATAAAATTTAATTATATTTTTTAATAATTTTTAATAGATTTCTATTATTAGCATAATTTGAAATAATAATATCTTTCCAACCTATTTTTTGAGCTATTTTTTTTAATCTTTTTCCTACAACAAATAATTTACATTTGAATAGCCATTCATGTTTATTTGATACATTAACTTTTTCATTTAATTTTTTTAAAATTGAACCACTAGTAACTACTAGAGTATCTATTTTTAAAGATCTCCATTTGTTAATTTCAAAATGATTACTTATTTTTTTAAATTTTTTTTTATAACATTCAATAATAGATATATTAAAACTGTCTTTTAATAATTTTTTTTCTATTAATTGTCGTCCATTTTCTCCTTTTAATAAAATAATTTTAGATCTACTAATATTATTTTTATATAAAATTTTTATTAAATTTTCACTGTTTTCTTCTTTTGGAATAAAAATTTTTTTTTAATATATTTTTTAAGAAACATAGCTGTACTTTTTCCAATAGAATAGTAATCTGGAAATAAAGGCCAACATAAATTATTTTGATTTAAATATAAATTTGTATAATATACAGACCTTTTAGAAGATATAATAATTATATTTGATTTATATAATTCATAAATTTTATGTGATAGACTTAAGGGGCTAATACTAGGAAAAAAATTAAAACAAGAAAAATTCCAAGATAAAATACCTATATATTTTAACATATTTACTAACTCTTCACCTTCTGGAGAAGGTCGAATAACTAATATTTTCATATTTTATAATTTAATTTTTTGAATATACATATTATCAAGAATTTTACGTGCTCCATTACTAAGTAGCTCGTTAGCTAAAGAATATCCCATTTCTTCACCATTGTAATACCATCCTATTCTTTCACCTTTTAATATTGTATTTCCATCTGGAGAACCTACTAAACCTCTAAGCCAAATTTTATTCTTTTTAAGAATAGCATAACTCCCAATTGGGATTTGGCAACCAGCTTCCAAAGTTTTACAAAATGCACGTTCTGCATTTATTTCAGCATAAGTATTAAAATGATTTAAACGTGATAAATGAAATAATATTTTTTTATCATGTAATCTTGATTGTATACCAATAGCACCTTGTCCACATGAAGGAAGAGATAATTCAGCTGGAATAATTTGAGAAATTCGATGTTTTAAACTTAATCTATTTAATCCCTCAGTTGCTAAAATAATTGCGTCATATTGACCTGAATCTAATTTAGCTATTCTAGTTTCTATATTACCTCGTAATGGTGAAACTATTAAATCTGGACGATAGGTAATCAATTGACATTGTCTTCTTAAACTAGATGTTCCAATTATTGCTCCTTTAGGTAATTGATTAATAGTTTTGTAATTATTAGAAACTAGTGAATCTAATGGATTTCCTCTCTTACATATACTAACTAAACATAATTCTTTTGTAATATGAACAGGAAGATCCTTCATTGAATGTATTGCAATATCTGCTCGATTTTCAAGAAGAGCAAATTCCAACTCTTTTATAAAAAGCCCTTTTCCGCTAATTTTAGATAAAGATTTATTTAAAATATTATCTCCATGAGTAACTATAGGTACTAATTTTATATTTAAATTTGGATATAAAGATAATATTTTTTTTTTAACATATTTAGTCTGTTCTAAAGCTAAAGGACTTTTTCTAGTAGCAATTCTTAATATTTTTTTTTTCATATTACTATTCATAGTATTATAAGAGATTTTTTTACATAAATATTATTATGTAATATATATTGATTTTATTTAAAATATTTAAGTATGATAAAATATCAATTCTTTTTTATTAGATTGTCTAGAAAAAGATTCTTGAAATATTTCCCAAAAATCTTTATTGCTTCGATTGCAAATCCATTTTCCTACATTATAATTAAAATGATAAGCATTAAATTTTGTAGCTAACCAAATTTGTTTTAAGAATTCTTGTTTATTAATTATAATTACACTATTATCAAAAAAAGTAATATTCATTACATAGTTTTGTATTTCATAATCAAAATCAATTGTATTAATATATAAATTTAAATTATCTTCTATCTTTAAAAATAATTCATCTATTAATTTATAAAAATTATTTTTTTTGTTAAAAATTATTTTATTTTCCATTAATATTTTCCATAATTGATAAATTTAATTATTTTTTTTAAAAAATAAAATTTTTTTAATTTTATTGAATTTTTAAAGAATTTTCTATAAAAACTTGTAATTATCAGGATTATAAATGTATTTAAATAAAAAAAATAAAAAAAAAATTCATTTCTCTAAAATGCATGGTTTAGGAAATGATTTTATGGTAATTCAAAATATTACACAAAATTTTTCTATTTCTTCAAATAAAATTAAAGAGCTATCAAATCGTAATACTGGTATTGGTTTTGATCAATTGTTATTAATTGAAAAATCAAACAATCCTCAGTTCGACTTTAATTATAGAGTATTTAATTCAAATGGAAATGAAGTAGAACAATGTGGAAATGGAGCACGTTGTGTGGGTTTATTTCTTATATTAAATAATTTAACACACAAAAAAAAAATTCATCTTAGTACTAGAAAAAAAAATATAACAATTAATTTTATTTCAGATACAATTATTCAAGTTAACATGAATGAACCTAACTTTTCATTGAATGAAATAACTAGTTCAAAAAAATTTAAAATTAATAATTTTTCCGTAAAAATAATTAATAATAATTTATTATGTAGTTTAGTTTCTATGGGTAACCCACATTGCGTCATTAAAGTAGAATCTATAAAATATGCACCTGTTAAAATTATTAGTCAAATTATAGAGAAAAAATTTATTTTTCCTGAAGGTATTAACGTTAACTTTATGCAAATTTTAAATAAAAATTATATTAAATTAAGAGTATATGAACGTAATGAAGGAGAAACTAATGCTTGCGGTACTGGAGCATGTGCTTCAGTAGCAGTTGGTATCGTAAAAAAAATACTTGATAAAAATGTTCAAGTTCAATTACCAGGTGGAAATTTATTAATTACATGGAAAGGTTTTGGATATCCTTTATATATGACAGGATCTGCAAATCATATTTATGAAGGTTATATATATATATAATAATTCTAAATAGGAGTTTTTTAAAGTTTTAAAAAATAAAATAATTATTATGAAAAAAACATATACTGAAAAAAATACAAAGGAGTTTAATCAAATTATTTTATCTCTTTTTTTAGCTGGTTTTTCTAGTTTTTCTATTTTATATTGTGTTCAATCAATTTTACCAATATTTTCTAAACAATTTTATTTAACTGCGACAGAAAGTAGTTTATCTTTATCAGCAGCAACTGCAACTATGGCTATAGGTACACTATTTACTGGAGTTTTATCAGATATAATTGGTCGAAAATTAATTATGTCTACATCTTTATTAATAGCATCAGTAATTACAATAATTTGTTCTATGACAGAAAATTGGTATATGATAGTCTTTCTTCGTGCGTTAATCGGACTATCTTTAAGTGGAGTTGTTGCTATTGCTATTACATATATAGTAGAAGAAGTTAACGTTGATTCATTAGCATTTTGCATTGGATTATATATTAGTGGAAATACTATAGGTGGATGTTTTGGAAGATTTATAAGTAGTATTATAGCAGAATATTTTTCATGGAATATATCACTATTTATTATTGGTTTTTTATCTTTAATAGCATCTTTTTTATTTATATATTTTCTTCCTTCTTCTAAAAATTTTTATCCTATTTCTATTAATTATAAAAAATTTTTAAATAACTTTTATTTACATTTAAAAAATCCAATATTATTTATCTTATTTATATTAGGTTTTTTATTAATGGGAAGTTTTATTACTGTTTTTAATTATATTGGATATAGATTAGTATTAAAACCATTTTTATTTAGTTCATCAAGCATAGGATTACTATCTATAATTTATTTAACTGGAGTTTATAGTTCTCCTAAAGCAGGAATTTTAATAAAAAGATATAATAGAGTTGATATTTTAATACGATCATTTTTATTAATGATTTTAGGTTTGATAATTACACAATTTGAACAAATGATTGCTATTATTTTAGGATTGATAATTTTTTCAAGTGGTTTTTTTGCATCCCATGCAATTGCAAGTAGTTGGGTTAGTATTTATGCAAAATTTGCTAAAGTACAAGCGACTTCTTTATATCTATTTTTTTATTATTTAGGATCAAGTGTATTCGGTATATTTAGTGGTATTTTCTGGTTTTATTCAAAATGGTTAGGAATTTCTATTTTTATGATTATCATTTTAATTTTTGGAATAACTTTATCTATACAATTAAAAAACTTAACTAAAGAAAAAATTTTTTAAAATATATTATATTTTACTTTCCTAAAATATAGTTTCTCGAGGATAATAAGCTTAGTTCAATTTACTGAAATGGCTAAAAGATTATGCTATATTTATTTTCTTATTCTGACTTGAATCATAGTTTATTTATTTTTTTAGCTTTATTTTTTGTATTATTTTATGAAGCTATTAATGGTTTTCATGATACAGCTAATGCTGTTTCAACTTTAATTTATACTCGAGCAATGTCTGCAAAATATGCGGTTATAATGTCTGGTATTTTTAATTTTTTAGGTGTATTATTTGGAGGTTTAACTGTAGCATATGCTATTGTACATTTATTACCAAATGATCTTTTATTAAATGGAAGTTCAAAAAATACACTTGCAATGATTTTTTCTATGTTGCTTGCTGCAATTTTATGGAATCTTTCTACATGGTATTTTTGCTTGCCTTCTTCTAGTTCTCATTCTCTTATTGGTGCAATTATTGGTGTTGGACTAACTAATGCTATTATAACTAATTCTTCTTTAATTAACGCTTTAAACATCCCTAAAATTATAAATATTTTTATATCATTAATTTTATCTCCTATTATAGGGTTAATTATTTCTGGTATTTTAATATTTTTATTGCGATATTTTACAAATAAAAATAAAAAATTTTATCGAATTCATATGACTCCATTAGAACGAAAAAAACATGATGAAAAAAAAAGTCCTCCATTTCTAATTAAAATAGCTTTAATTTTTTCTTCTATTGGTGTTAGTTATGCTCATGGTGCTAATGATGGCCAAAAAGGTATTGGATTGATTATGCTTGTTTTAATTAGTATTATACCAGCTAATTTTTTAGTAAATTTAAATGCTTCAAAAAAAGAAATATTTTATACAAAAAATGCAATTAATCATTTTCAAAAATATTATTTAAATAAGTATTCAAAAAAAGTTAAAAATAACTATAAAAATTTAAATAACCAATTATTATCTTATCAGTCTGATATAATTCAAAATATTAAAGAAGCTAATATTTTATTAAAAAATGTACATAATTATAATATATTAAGTATAAAACAACGTTTCCAATTACGTCATTTTTTACTTGATATCTCTGAAAATATTGATCAAATAAGTAATTTAAATATTTCTAAAAAAGAAAAAATTTTTTTAAAACAAATAAAACAACATATACTTTTAACTATAGAGTATGCTCCTATTTGGATAATATGTATTATTGCATTTGCTTTATCTATAGGAACAATGTTTGGATGGAAACGTATAGTCATTACTATTGGTGAAAAAATAGGAAAAAGAAGTATGACATATGCTCAAGCTATGTCTGCCCAAATTACTGCTGCTTTTTCTATTGGTATTGCTAGTTATACAGGTGTTCCTGTTTCTACAACACATATTTTATCATCATCAGTAGCTGGTTCAATGTTAGCTGATGGTAAAAGTATTCAAATTAATACTATAAAAAATATTATTTTTGCTTGGTTATTGACTTTACCTATTTCAATGTTTTTTTCTGGGCTTTTATATTGGGTTGCATTATCTTTAATATAAATATTGTTTTATTGTAATAGAGGTGCAATTGAAATCAATTGTGCTTCTATTTTTTTTTATAAGGTAAATATATATCAAAACGATATTTTTTATTGCTAATTGAAAATGATACTTCTTTTGAAGATAAAGATTTTGCATAATGTGGTCTTTTGACAATAACTCTATTCTTTACAAGATTTCTAGAAATTTTTAATAAATTCTCGTAATTATCATTATCTTGAATTATTTTTCTTAAAAATTGCATATTTTTTTTAGGAAGTGTTTTTTTCTTATTATTTGGATACATAGGATCTAAATAAATAATATCAGGTTTTAAAATAGGTTTTTTTAATATGTCCAAACTATCATAAAATATTAGATGTAATCTCTTTTTTAACCAATTCCCAATTTTTTTACTATTATATGCCCTTTCTAATCCATCTTTTAACAATGCTCCTATAATTGGATTTCTCTCAATCATAACAACATAACACCCCCAAAAAGAAAATAAAAAAGCTTCTGTTCCAAAACCTGCTGTTGCATCTATAATATAAGGAAAATAATTTTTTTTAATTCCTATTGCTTTATAAAGAATTTCATTTTTTTTTTTTGAATTTACACATCTATAATTATTTTTTTTAGATAAAAAATCTACTTTTATACTTTTTTGAGAAGGATGTAAACGATCATATAATTCTAATGTATCATTATTTATTATTAATGCCATAGAAGAATTTTTGTCATGTTTTAAATTGTATTGATGAATTATTTTTTGTATTCTTTTATTATTATTTTTTTTAATTAAATATATATTCATAATATTTTTTATTTTTTTGTTATTAATAATTTGACTTTTTTAAAAATACATTTAAAATATAAAAATTAACAAGGTTTTATTTTTTTAGTTAGAAATAAAATACTTTAATAAAAGTTATTTTTTTAATTTATTTAGAAAAAATAATAAAATTCCATATATTTTTTTAGTTTAAAAAAGGAAGCAAAATTATGTCATCTATTAACCTAGTTGATAAATTACATCCAATGCCTTTTGAACATAAATATAATAATACAGATTTTAAAGATATTGATATTAGCAAAATAGATATTAGTAAAATAAATCTTGAAAATATTGATCGTCGTAAAATATTTGAAATGTTTAAAGATACAAGAAATCAGGATAGTTTTTGTAAAAAAGAAAAAACTAAAGTTACTATTTATTTATCTAAAACAGAACAAGATTTATTTAAATTAGAAGAATTATATCAACAATATATTAAAGATTTAAATACCGTATCAGAAAAATTTAAAAAAGTAATTGAAGTAAAAAATGATTCTGATGCAGATTTAAATATTGCAATTTCTTTGAAAAAAAAACTGCTCCTTCTGAAAAATCCATCCTAAGAACTATACTTGACTTCATTCCTGAATCATTTAATAAAATAATAAATTTTATTAAAAATACCTTTAAAAACTTACATATACAAGAATTACTTTCATCAGTTTGTAACTATATCAAAGATACTATATCTGTTATTTTTTCAACAATAAAACGTGAAGTTATAAATTTATTGAATGGAACTACTTTTTTCAATATGTTTAAAGCCGGGTATCAGTTTTTTTTGAGGTTATTCAAGGACGAATCGACAAAAAAAATAGATAATAAAATTAATAAATTAATTGAATATATTGAAAAATTAAAAAAAACAATTCAACACTCTAGATTTATTATGAGTCTTTTAATAAATAAAATCCGGGAAAATGGAAGATTAAAAATAATTAACAAGTTAAATCATAATCCTAAACATCCTAGATATGAAAGTTCATTTCCTGAATTAATTCATGATAATATTAATAATCAAAGTAAAAATATTAATAATTTAGATTCTGATGATTTCGATGAAAATTTTAATGATGTTCAAGAAATAAATGATATTTCAGCATTTATTTCAAATATTAAAAAAGACATTAGAAATACTAAACGATCTAATAATAATTATTTTATGAAAAATAATACATCTGATATTTTTAATCAATTAATATCAGTTCAAAAAAATCAAAGTAATAATAAAAATGAATTTAAAATTGAAACTAAAGTCGAAGATATTGATTTAGAAAATATATATAAAGATGTAGATTTTAATAAAGATCTAAATAAGTATTTTATGATAGATTATCATTCTGCTGTTTTTTTTATTGATGGGCATTTAGTTGCTTCTCCAAATAAAGAAGATATGCTTAAAGATTTCAAAAGATTAATCCCGAATGAAATAGAACAAAAAATAATTGCTACATATGCAAATCCAACATTATTAAAACAATCTTATCAACAATTAATTAATGAACGTCCAGAATTGCTACGTTATCGCATTGTAGGTTCAAAGAATTTTTATGAAATTAATCATTTGGAAAATGGTACAATTGAATTAGTTGCAAAAAATACATCTAATTTTTATCTTATAGATGCTAATGATGTACAAGAAAATCATTCTTTTGAGATTCGATCAAATGTTATTATTTCTTTAAGAAATGGACCAACAATTAAACATTCTCATTTTGTAGATTAATATTTAATAAATTATTTTAAAAAAAATAATAGGGTTATTTATATAACCCTATTATTTTTATTAATTTTTTTTAGTAATTCCAAGCATATTTCTTTAGGTAAATAAGGTGTTATATTTCCTTTATATTTTGCAATTTCTTTTATAAAAGATGATGATATAAATGATACTTTTTTAGATGAAAGTAAAAATATACTATCTAGCTCAGGGTATATTTCTTTATTTATACTAGCTAATTTAATTTCATAGTCAAAATCAAAGATTGTACGTATTCCTCTAATTAAAATATTAGTATTTTCTTTTTTTGCTAAATTAGCTAATAAATCATTAAATCCAATTATTTTTTTTATATTTTTAAAATTTTTTGTAGCTAATTTAGTTAATTTAATTCGTTCTTTTAAACTAAATATATTTTTTTTATTTAAATTATTTGCAGAAATAGCAATAATAATATTATCAAAAATTTTTGTTGCTCGATTTATAATATCTAGATGCCCATAAGTAATTGGATCGAATGTACCTGGATATATTGCTGTTTTTTTCATTTTTTTATTATTTAATTAATAGATAATTTTCTATATAAATTTTATTTAAATTTAAAAATTAAATATCATTTATCTATGAGATTTTGAAATAAATTAAATATAAATTATTTTAGAAATATACATTATTTTATTATTGTATTTTATAATAAATATAAATTTAATATTATTTAAAATAAATTTTTTATTTAAAATAATCTTAATAAATCATCCAATCTATTTTTATAGAATATTTAGTAATATTTAAAAAATAATATCATATTTTATATTATATTAGATTATTTATTAATAAAGTAAATTTTTTAAAATATGGAATATGATTTATAAAAATTTAAAAAATTTTTAAAAGAATGGTAATTAGATGTGTTTTTATAAAATAAAAAATATTTAATTGAATAAAAACAAAAATTTGATTTATAATATATATAAGAATTTTTTAATAAATTAAAACTTATTTTTTATTTAAGTATAATATTTTTTACCAATAGTTTTCCATAGTTATATGTCCTTTTTTCTTTCTTAAATGTTTAAACATATTTCTATTCTCTTTTAAAAATAAATATGTTTCTTTAACCATTAATGGATTTCCACATAACATAACATGTGAATTATTATGATTTATTTTAAATCCAATTTTTTCTTCTAATATTTTATTTTTTAAGAGAAATGGAATTCTACCTGATAAGGAATCTTCATGTTTTTCTCTGCTAACTATAGTTTGAATTTTTAGTTTTCCATTATACTGTATATGAAGTTTTTTCATTAATGAAAGATAAGATAGATCATTTTTATATCTTACAGCATGTATTAAAATAATATTTTTAAATCTTTCCGTATTTTTTGCTTCTTGTAAAATAGAACAATAAGGACCAATAGCAGTTCCAGTAGCAAACATCCATAATATCTCACAATTTGGTATTTCTTCTAAAGTAAAAAATCCAAATGCATTTTTTTTAATAAGTACATGGTCTCCACTTTTTAGATGGTACAAAAGATTACTTAATTTACCATTTAGAACACGAACAATATAAATTTCTAAATTTTTATTACTAGGAGCATTAACAAATGAATATGCTCTTTGAATTTTTTTTGTTTTTTCATATAATGCTAATTTAGTAAACTGTCCAGCTTTAAAATTTGATATAGGTGCATTTAAAAAAATACTAAATAAATTTTTAGTCCATTTTTTAATTTTTAAAACATTAGCATTAATCCATGGATTCATTATAATTTCCTATATTTTATTATTAATATCATTGTACTTAAATATAAGTACAATGACTTTAAAAATTATTTTATTTATAAACATTACTTATTTTTTACTTATTTCCAATGTGTTTTTGATTATTAGGAATATTAATAAATATTTTTTTAGGTTTTTCTTCATCTGGAATTTTACATTCAAAGTTTAATTTTAATAAACCTAAAGATAAATCTGCTTTATTTACTTGTATTTTATGATCAAAATTAAAACTTAAAGAAAAATTATTAAATACTATATCTTTGTGTAAATATTTATTTATTTTTTCATTATTTTTGTTTATTTTTTCTTTCTTTCCCTGGATTATTAATTGATTATTATGTACAGAAATATCTAATTCTTTTTCTTCATATCCAGGAATACTTAAAATTAGCTCATATTTTTTTTCATTAATTTGAATTAAATTGTATTCTGGTGTATCTGAAAGTGGTTTTTCTCCTGTTAATGTACTAAACATTTTATCAATTTGATTAAATCTATTTGAAAAGACACTATTATAATTTACATTTGGTAAGAAAGAGAAAGAACGATATGACATATAAAGAACTCCTTTTTTTATTTAAAAATTTTATTTTTAGATTTTTAAAAATTGTCTTAGTTACATATATGATCTTTTTCTTTTTTTTCAATAGTATTTTAAACAAAAAATATTTATTTATTTTAACTATTATTGTAAATAGGTTTTTTAATGATTTTTATAAAATAAAACGACTAAGATCTTCATTAGATATTAATTGATTTAAATGTTTTCCAACATAATCAGAATTTATTTCAATTGTATTTCCTTTATTTTTACTTGCATTAAATGAAATATCTTCCATAAGTTTTTCCAGTATAGTATGTAATCTACGAGCTCCTATATTTTCCATGGATTCATTAACTTTCCATGCTGCTTCTGCAATATTTCTAATACCTTCTTTTGTAAAATTTATATGAACTCCCTCTGTTTTCATAAGTTCTTTATATTGAGTAGTAATTGATGCGGTAGGTTCAGTTAATATTTTTTCAAAATCATCTATTGTTAATGCTTGTAATTCTACTTTTATTGGAAGACGACCTTGTAATTCAGGTATTAAATCAGAAGGTGTTGATGTTTGAAAAGCACCAGATGTAATAAATAAAATATGATCTGTTTTTACCATTCCGTATTTGGTTGAAACAGTGCATCCTTCAATTAAAGGTAATAAATCTCTTTGAACACCTTCTCTTGAAATATCTGGACCAGATATATCACTTCTTTTGCATATTTTATCAATTTCATCAATAAATACAATTCCATTTTGTTCAACAGCATTTATGGCTTCTTTTTTGATATCTTCTGGATTAACTAATTTCGCTGCTTCTTCTTCTTTTAATAATGTAATTGCATCCTTAATTTTTAATCTTCTTGTATTTTTTTTATGACCACTCAAGTTTTGAAATAATGCTTGCAATTGATTTGTTAGTTCTTCCATTCCAGGAGGAGCCATAATTTCTACGCCCATAGTAGTAGCTAATAAGTTAATTTCAATTTCTTTATCATCAAGAACACCTTCTCTTAATTTTTTACGAAATATTTGTAATGTATTTGAAAGACTTTTATTTTTTTCATCTTCTGTCCAATTATTTTTTGGTCTTGGTACTAAAATATCTAATATTCTTTCTTCAACTATTTCTTCAACCCGAATTTTATTTTTTTCAATATTTTTAATTCGAATCATTTTTATAGCAGCATCTGTTAAATCTCTAATAATTGAATCAACTTCTTTACCTACATATCCTACTTCAGTAAATTTAGTAGCTTCTACTTTAATAAATGGAGAATTAGCTAATTTTGCTAATCTTCTTGCAATTTCTGTTTTGCCTACACCTGTAGGTCCAATCATTAAAATATTTTTTGGTGTAATTTCTTGTCTTAGTTCATCGTTTAGTTGCATTCTACGCCAACGATTTCTTAATGCAATTGAAACTGCTTTTTTTGCTTTTTCTTGACCAACAATGAATTTGTTAAGTTCAGTAACAATTTGAGGAGGAGTCATTTCAGACATATATAATCCTTACTTTTCTGAAAGTAGTTCTTTTATGGTAAATATATGATTAGTGTATATACAAATATTAGCTGCAATATTTAATGATTTTTCTACAATTTTTTTAGCATTTAGATTAGTATTTTCTATTAATGCACGAGCAGCTGATTGAGCATAAGACCCACCTGATCCAATTGCGATTAAATCATCTTCGGGTTGTATTACATCTCCATTTCCAGTAATTATTAATGATGTATCTTTATCAGCCACTGCTAATAATGCTTCTAATTTTCTTAGCATTTTATCAGATCTCCAGTCTTTTGCTAATTCTATGGCTGATCTTTGTAATTGACCTTGATATATAGATAACTTTTTTTCAAACATATCAAATAGAGTAAAAGCATCTGCTGTTCCTCCAGCAAAGCCGGCAATAACTTTATTATGATAAAGTGTTCTAATTTTTTTGACATTACTTTTCATAATAGTATGGCCTAAAGTTGCTTGTCCATCACCTCCAATTACTACCTTATTCTTTAATCTTACACTTAGTATTGTGGTCACAAGAAAACCTCTTAAAAATAACGTTTTTAGTTTTAAAAATTTTTAGTAATAAATTAATTGCAGAATCAATCTAAATTTAATCTAAATATGTTTTAAATATTTTATATTTTATTAAGAAAACATTTTTTTAATTTTTAATGAATATATTTATATTTTTCAATTTTATAAATTTTTTAGTTTTTTTATATATTTCCATTTTTCTTTGGGTATATCAGGTAATAATTCACTATTTTTTTGACTTTGAATACAAATTTTATTTATTTTTTTTGTTTTTTTAAAAAATAAGTTAAAAAAAAACAAAGAAATGATAACTATCATAAGAATACTAAATAAATTAAATTTACTAAATTTAATTTTTTTTTTTACGTTTAAATGACATTGAACTAATTTGATTTTGATTTTTGTACATATTTTTTATTTCTTTAAATATAATTATTAGTTAAATTATTAGTTATTAATAGTATAATAAAATAAATATTTTAAATTCGGAAACTTTTATGAAAAAAAAAATACACCCAATTTATTCTCAGATAACAGCTACTTGTTCATGTGGAAATATAATTAAAATTTTTTCAACAGTAAATCGTAATTTAAATCTAGATATATGTGCAAAATGTCATCCATTTTATACTGGAAAACAAAGAATTATTGATACCGGAGGACGTGTTGAAAGATTTAAAAAACGTTTTAAAATGACTATAATATAATTTTTTATATTTTAAATTTTTAAGCATCTTAAAAGGTATTTTGATGCTTAAAATATTAGTATTTTAATTATCTTAAATATTTTAATGAGAATGTTCAAAATAGTTTTTTAATGAAATATAAATAGTATTTGCAATTTTTTTCTGATAAGAAAGTGTTCTTAATTTTTTTTCTTCTTCAAAATTTGTAATAAACCCAGTTTCGATTAAAATAGAAGGTGTATTTATAGCACTTAATATACCTAAACTTGCATAATTCAATGCTAATTTATTAATTCTAACAATTTTTTTAAATTCTTTAAAAATATATTTAGATAATTCGATTTCTATATTTTGAAAATTATTAAATTGTAAATCAAGAATAGTTTTTTTAAAATATATATCGTTTTCGTTTTTTAATATATTTTCAATATTTTTAGAAAAATAAACATTGTTTTTATTATTTTTTATAAATTTATTAATTTCACGGCACATTCGTTTATTTGAAACAACCCAAATTGATATTCCTGATAAATATTTTGCTTTAGAAGAATCTACATGAATAGATATTAATAAATTTACATGTTGATGATTTGAAAATATTTTTCTATTTTTCAAAGAAAGATAAGAATCGTTATTACGTGTTAGAATTGCATGAAAAAATTTATTATTATTTAATAATTTTTCTAATTCAATTGCTATTCTTAAGTTTACTTCTTTTTCTTTTAATCCTTTGTGACCTATAGCACCTGGGTCTTGTCCGCCATGTCCAGGGTCTATTAAGATATTAATTTTATTTTTAATTATATTTATTTTACTTGGGATTGGATTAAAAAAAAAATTATTTTTTTTATTAGATTTTTTTATATTATTTATAAATACAATGTCATTATTATTTTCAATTTTTTTTTTAAATTTATTTTGAAAATTAATTAATATTAGAATAGCTAATATTATCCATTTATAAGAACATAAAAAAATCATATATTTTCCTTGATTTTTAGTAAATATTTTTATTAATTAATTTGAAATATTCTTGGAGCGAGAAACGAGATTCGAACTCGCGACCCCAACCTTGGCAAGGTTGTGCTCTACCAACTGAGCTATTCTCGCATGCTATGATTATTTTAGTATTTTATATATATAAAATATATTAATCAAGCTTTCTTTAAAAAAACTTTTTTAAATTATATTAAATATTAAAAAAATTTTTTTTATAAAATTTTAATTCCATAATTGATTCATATATATCTTCTAATGTAGTATGATTTTTTTTTTTTTTAAATTTTTTGATATTAGGATTCCATCTAGATATTAATTCTTTAATAGTACTAACATCAATGCATCGATAATGAAAATAATTATCTAATTTAGGCATATATTTATTTAAAAATTTTCGATCTTGATAAATGCTATTTCCACATATAGGCGATGATTTTATTGGAACCCATTTTTTTAAAAAAATTATTGTTTTAGATTCGGCTTGTAATTCATTATATATACTTTTTTTTACTCTTTTAATTAATCCACTTTTTGTATGTGTTAATTTGTTCCATTTATCCATTAATAATATATCTTTTTTTTTTGATGTATAGCAATTGTAGGACCTATAGAAATTATATTTAATTGTATATCTGTAATTAAAGTAGATATTTCAATAATTCGATGTATTTTAGAATTCAAACCTGTCATTTCTAAATCAAGCCAGATTAAGTTTTTTTTATTATATGTCATAATTTTTTTTACAAAATAAATTATATTTTATTATATAATATTTTCTATTTTTAAGAAATTAAAAGTTTTTTGTTATATAGTTTAATTATTTACATTAATTTTTAGAATATAGATAGTCTTAAAAATATATATTTAATTTATTAAAGGATAATTAAAGAGAATATTTAAGTGAAAAATATAAATCTTACTGAAACTAAATCTTGGAATATTTTAAAAAATCATTTTAATATAATAAAAAATGTACATTTAAAAGATCTTTTTTTATCAGATCCTCATCGATTTAATAAATTTTCTATTAATTTTGAAAATAAAATATTAGTTGATTTTTCAAAAAATCGTATTACAAAAGATACTTTAAAATATTTATTAGATTTAACAAAAGAAATGAATCTAAAAAATGCTATTAAGAATATGTTTTCTGGTATGAGAATAAATGAAACAGAGAATCGTTCTGTATTGCATATTGCATTGCGTAATCAAAAAAATTCTCCAATTTTTATAAATGATTATAATATTATGTTAGATATTAATCATGTACTTAAAAAAATGAAAAATTTTTCAGAATCAGTAATTAATGGTAATTGGAAAGGTTATACAGGAAAATCTATTTCTGATATTGTAAATATCGGTATTGGTGGATCTGATTTAGGGCCATATATGGTTACAGAAGCTTTACGTCCATATAAAAATCATTTAAATATACATTACGTTTCAAATATAGATGGCACTCATCTTGTTGAAGTTCTAAATAAAATAAATCCTGAGACAACAATTTTTTTAATATCTTCTAAAACATTTACTACAGATGAAACAATGACTAATGCATATAGCGCAAAAATGTGGTTTTTAAAGATTTCAAAAGAAAAAAATACTTTAGATCAACATTTTTTTGCATTAACAGTTGATGTTAAAAATGCATTAGAATTCGGTATTAATATTAAAAATATTTTTCAATTTTGGAACTGGGTTGGTGGTCGTTTTTCGTTATGGTCTTCTGTTGGTTTATCTATTATTTTGTCTATTGGATTTGATAATTTTAAAAAATTTTTAAATGGTGCTTGTGCTATGGATAATCATTTTTATCATACAGAACATAAAAAAAATATACCAATAATTTTGGCTTTAATTAGTATCTGGTATACTGTTTTTTTTGGTTCTGAAACAGAAGCTATATTTCCATACGATCAATATATGCATAAATTTCCTTCTTATTTACAACAATTGAATATGGAATCTAATGGTAAATCAATAAGTAAAACAGGTCAAAGAGTATCTTATCAAACTGGACCTATTATTTGGGGGGCTCCAGGAACTAATGGTCAACATGCATTTTTTCAATTAATACATCAAGGTACAAAATTGATACCATGTGATTTTATTGTTCCTATTTATTCACATAATAATCTAACAGATCATCATATTAAATTAATATCTAATTTTCTTGCACAAACTAAAACGCTAGCTTTTGGAACTATGGATGAATTTTATTTTAAAAAAACAATATTTTTTAAAAAAAATATCAAACATTATAAAGATAAAATAAAAACAGATTTTTTATTTAAACAATGTACAGGAAATCAACCAACTAATTCTATTTTAATACAAAAGATTACACCTTATAATTTAGGTCTTTTAATTGCTTTATATGAACATAAAATTTTTGTTCAAGGACATTTATTAAATATTTTTAGTTTTGATCAGTGGGGTGTAGAATTAGGAAAAAAAATAGCTGAAATTATTTATAGAAATTTTAATAATAGAGAAAAAATTAATTCTTTTGATTCTTCTACACAGGGATTAATAAGTTTTTATAAATCTTTTTACAAATAAGTTTTTTGAAATTGACTATAATTCTATATTAATTTTTAATATTAGATTTTAAATAATTAACTAAAATTTTTTACTTTAGGTAATGTTCTTATTTAGTACTAATACATTTTTTTTACATGAGTGATGAGTATGTTTAAATTAATTAAAATAAAAATACAAAATTTTGGTCAATTTTTAAGTAATATTATGATGCCCAATATAAGTATTTTTATAACATGGGGTGTTATGAATGCATTATTTCTTCCATTAGGTTGGCAACCTAATAAATTTTTGTCTCAGTTAATTTCACCTATGATTTTTTATCTTTTACCTATTTCTATTGGGTATACTGGAGGTCGTTTAATTGCAGGAGAAAGGGGTGGTATACTTGGTAGTATTAGTACTATTGGAATGATTTCTAGTACTAAAATACCTATGTTATTAGGTGGTATGATTTCTGGTATATTAAGTGGATGGATTATTAAGCATTTTGATAATTTAATAAAGGATCGAATAAAAAATGGTTTTGAAATGTTAGTTAATAATTTTTCTATTGCAATAATCGGAATATTATTAACAATTATTTCATTTATCTTTTTCGGACCATGTATTGAATGGATTTCAAATTTAATAAGTAATTTATTAAGTATTACTATTCATTATAATTTATTACCATTAATAGCTATTTTTATTGAACCTGCTAAAGTATTTTTTTTAAATAATGCTATTAATCATGGAATTTTTTCTACTTTAGGTCTTCAGGATATATTAGAAAATAAAATTTCTATATTTTTTTTAATAGAATCTAATCCTGGTCCAGGATTGGGAATATTGCTTGCATGTTTTTTTTTCGGAAAAAAAGATTGTTATAAATCAGCTGGAGGAGCTGCTATTGTTCAATTTTTAGGGGGTGTTCATGAAGTTTATTTTCCTTATGTTTTAATGCATTTAAAGTTATTATTACCTCTGATTTTAGGTAGTATGACAGGTATCTTTATTCTTATTTTTTTTAAAAGTGGTTTAATTGGAGCAGTTTCACCTGGATCTATTTTATCAATTTTAGCAATGACAAAAAAGGGTTTTTACTGTATAAATATATTATCTATTTTTTCTTCTTTTTTTGTTTCTTTTTTTACTGCTTATATATTATTTAAATTAATGCAATATAAAAATACAATATGTATTCAATCATCTAAAAATATTATTGACGATAATTTATTTAATGATAATAAATTAGATAATGTTTTTAAAAATGTTAAAAATATTGTAATTGCTTGTGATGCAGGTATGGGATCTAGTGCAATAGGAGCTAGTATTCTTAGAAGAAAAATTAAACAATCAAATTTGATGAATATATCGATATTTAATATTTCTATTCGTTCAATACCTAAAAATGCTGATATAGTCATTACACATAAAAATCTTACTTCTCTTGCTAAAAAATATGCTCCTTATGCTAAGCATATATCATTAGTTAATTTTCTCGATAATATATTTTATGATTCTTTAATTAAAAAATTAATTAAAAATAAAAATATTTCTCAAGATAAAAACATTAATGTAAAAGAAGATTATAAGGAAACAATTAAATTAAACAATTTATTTCAATTAAGTGAAAAAAATATTTTTCTTAATCAATATGCTAATAATAAAGAAGAAGCCATTAGAATAGTCGGTAAATATCTAGTTCAGCAGGGATATGTAAAAGAAGATTATATTCATGCAATGTTAGAAAGAGAAAAAATTACTTCAACTTGGTTAGGTGAACATATTGCTTTACCTCATGGTACCATTCAAGCAAAAGATTCTATTTTAAAAACTGGAATAATTTTTTGTCAATTTCCAAATGGTGTACATTTTGGAGATGATATTAATGATATTGCTTATATTGTGATTGGTGTTGCAGCTAAAAATAATGAACACGTTATGGTAGTTAGCAAAATTACAAGTGCGTTAGATAATAAAGAAGTTATTAATAAATTATCTAAAACAAAAAATATTCAAGAAGTTTTATTATATTTAAAAATTTGATTAGGATTGCATATGAAAGCTGTACATTTTGGATCTGGTAATATTGGTCGTGGTTTTATTGCTAAAATATTACTAAAATCTGGTTTTGATTTTACCTTTGTAGATGTAAATAAAAAAATAATAGATTCTTTAAATTATCATAAAGAATATAATATAAAATTAGTAGGATATAACTTTGAAAAAATTATTAATATAAAAAATTTTCATGCTATTTATATTGATCATCCAAATATTTTAAATGTTATATCTAATAGTAATTTAATAACGACTGCAATTGGTGTTAATTCTTTAAACAAAATTACATCTATTTTAATAGAAGGAATAAAGTTAAAAATTAAGTTAAAATCTAAAATTCCATTAAATATAATTGCTTGTGAAAATAAAATTAAAGCTAGTTCTTATTTAAAAGAAATAATCTTAAAGCATTTTCCTTTAAAATATCATGAATATTTTAATCAATATATTGGATTTGTAGATTGTAGTATTGATACTATTATACCATCTATGATATCTTTTGAAAAAAATAATTTATCTTTAATTGCTGAAAATTTTCAAGAATGGATTGTTGATAAAAGACAATTTAAAGGAATAATACCTAATATCACTAATATGACAATAAGTAATAATTTAAGAGTTTTTATAGATAGAAAATTTTTAACATTAAATACAGGTCATGCAATAGCTGCTTATTTAGGAGCAATAAAAAAATATAAAACTATATATGAAAGTATTAAAGATAATGAAATCGAAGATATTGTAAAAAATTCTATGAAGGAAAGCGGTTTAACACTAATTAAAAAATATCGGTTAAATAAAAAAAATCATTTTTTTTATATTGATAAAATTTTAACTCGTTTTAAAAACCCTTTCTTACTAGATAAAGTTAAACGTATTGCACGAAATCCATTGCAAAAATTAGGTAAAAATGAACGATTGATTACACCTTTATTATTAACGAAAAAATATAATTTACTTAATAGTAATTTAATTAAAGGTATTGCAGCAGCATTGCATTATAAAAATAAAGATGATTTAGAGTCTATAAAAATGTCAAATTTAATAAAAAAATTAGGTATCAAGTTTATATTAAATAAAATTTCTAATTTAGAATTAAATAGTAAAGAAATAGATTTAATTTTTCATGAATATAATAAAATATATAAAATTTTTTTTAAAGAATTATATAGTTAAATTTAATATGATTAAATTATAATTTACAAATTTAGTTTTGAAAGAGAATATACTAATGTCTATTTGTATATTACCAATTAATGTTTCTAGTTAAATTTCAACTAGAAAATCTATTGATCGAGTTTTTGTAATTAAAGAGTTAATAGAAAATAGTATTGGTTCTAAAACTAGAAATATCAATATTTTTTTGTTGAAAGAAGTGGTTTTAAATCAATTATTTTTCAAAATGATTGTTATAGTATTCATAGGAGTGAATTATTGCTTTGTATTTCTTTTGATATAACAAGTAAAATTATTACATGTTTTAATTTAAATAATATTAATACATTTAGTGTTAGAGGTAAGTATTATCAAGTGTTAAAGCGATATCAAAAATGACGTTAATATTTTTCTATGAAAAATAGTGATATTGTATAGGAAATACATTCTGATAGATTTAATTATAATACTATTCAACCTATTTTATATTTACTTGAAATAAGTATTATAGTAGAAAATTTATTCTATAATATTCCTGTTTGTCTTAAATGTTTAAATAAAAAATTAGAATATTTAAAAATTTATAAAATAATTAAAAAAATAGCATTATCTTATTTTAAAATATTTCATTTAAAAAAAATAAAAAAGAATTTTAATATATTATGCTGCATTTAATGCATATAATAATTTTATAAAAATGAAAACTAATCGATCATTTATTTTATATATTAATATACCTTTAAATGAGATTGGTATTAATATTCATCCTACTAAAAATCAAATTAAATTTTATAAACCTAGTGAAATTTATATTTTTGTATATAATACGATTTTAAATTTACTAAATAAAAATAAGTATAGTAAATTTATATATGATATTTCTTTGAAAAATCAAAAAAATATTATTTTAATAAATGTTTTTATAATTTCTTTGTTAAATTGATACAAAAATATTTTTTAAAAATACAACAAATATATTTGTTAAAACAAATTAAAAAAGATACTAATTTAAGAATTAATTTAAATATTTTTTCAAAAAAAATTTTTATTTTTTATAAAATTATTGATAGTTATTAAAAAATTTTATGGATTAATTTATGATTTTAATAATTTTTTTTGATTTCTTTTCTATTTGAAAAAAAATTATTGATCAACATAAGTTAAAATATTATATTGAGAATGATATTAAACCTCAATTTTATTTATTTAATTTTAAAATTTATATTACCGATTTACAATATAAATTTTTGTTTTTAAATAAATCTATATTTTATAAATTTAGATTTATTTTATAAATTCAGATTTTATTTTTAAAAGATAAATAGATTTATTTTAAAAAGCGCCTTTTATTTTAAAAAATATATTAATTTATTAATATTATTTTTTATTTATTTTTGAAAAAAAATAACTTATATATTACTAAAATTTTAAAAATGGTTTGAAATTAATATAATTTTTGAAAAAATTCTTGGAATACTATAGATAGTATTTTATTGTTATTAGAGATAGAATATTTTTGTCCATTCATCTTAGATAAACCTCCGCTACAATATTATATAAAATAAATATTAATAAAACGCTATGTACATTAAAAATATAAAAGACATCCAACTAAAAAAACCAATAGTTTTTTTTTTAATGGGTCCTACTGGATGTGGAAAAAGTAAAATTGCTATATATCTTAGAAAATATTTTCCAATAGAAATTATTAGTGTAGATTCTGCATTAATTTATCGAGGTATGGATATTGGTACTGATAAACCAAGTTATTTAGACTTAAAAACACATCCACATCGTTTATTAAATATTAAAGATCCTAGTGAATCTTATTCAGTTGCAGAATTTATAAAAGATGCTAATAAAGAAATTAAAAATATTTTAAAATCAGGTAATATACCATTACTTGTTGGAGGGACAATGTTTTATTATCATGCATTGTTACATGGATTATCTGAATTACCTGCTGCAAATTTTGAAATTCGACAATATTTATTAAACCAGGTTAAATATAATAAATATTTTTTATATGAAAAGTTAAAATTAATTGATCCTACATCTGCTAATAATATTCATAAAAATGATTCGCAAAGATTATTAAGAGCATTAGAAATATTTTATATTTCTGGAAAAACATTAACTTCTTTAAAGAAAAATACGATGATACAATCAGAATATAATATAATTCAATTTGCTATTTTACCTAAAAATAAAGAATGGTTATATCAAAAAATTGAATTTCGTATAAAAAAAATGTTACTGTTAGGTTTTGAAAAAGAAGTAGAATATCTTTTTTCCAGAGGAGATTTAAATAAATATTTACCATCAATTCGATGTATAGGATATCGACAAATGTGGGAGTATCTTGAAAAAAAAATTAATTATGAAGAAATGATTAAAAAAATAATTTTTGCAACAAGAAAGTTAGCTAAACATCAATTAACTTGGCTTAAGAAATGGAAAGATATTTATTCTTTAACTAGTTCTTCTCCGAATATTATTTTTACAGAAATATTAAATATTCTTAAAAAAAAATATAAGTTTATTTTTTTTAAATATGAGTAATAAATTATATTTTAATTAGAAAAATATTTTTTTATTTTAAAATATTAAAGATATTTTATAAATATATAAAAATATTACTTTTAAAACATAATTTTTTATATAGTTTTATATAATAAATAATGTGGCATCAAAACTAATCGATGAGGCATAAAATGGCCTGGAATAAAACTAATCAAAATGAACCAGAATTAGATCCTTGGAGAAAGAAAAATGATTCAGAAAAGGATGATTTTAAAAATAGAAAACAAAAGAAAAAAAATGAAAAAAAATCTGTAATTAATTTAAAAAAAATTTTTTTTACTATTAATAATATAATTTTTAATACAAATAATACTTTAAATCAATCAAATAAAAAAATTAATCCTATTTTCATTATAATTACTATTCTTTTTTTTATTTGGTGTGCTAGTGGTTTTTATACTATTAAAGAAGCTGAACGAGGAGTAGTTACTAATTTTGGTAAATTTAGTCATTTAGTTGATCCAGGATTAAATTGGAGACCAATTTTTATTAGCGATGTTCAAACTGTTAATGTTGAAACTGTACGGGAATTAGCCACTTCAGGTGTCATGCTTACTTCTGATGAAAATGTAGTACGTGTAGAAATGAATGTTCAATATAAAATTACTAATCCATCTAGTTATCTCTTTTCTGTTGTTTATCCTGATGATAGTTTAAGGCAAGCGACTGATAGTGCTTTACGAGGTATAATTGGACGCTCTACAATGGATAGAATATTAACTGAAGGTAGAACATTAGTAAGATACGATACTCAAAAAGAAATTGAAAAAACTATTAAACCATATAATATGGGAATAACTATATTAGATGTTAATTTTCAAACGGCCAGACCACCAGAAGAAGTAAAATCTGCTTTTGATGATGCTATTGCTGCTCGTGAGAATAAAGAACAATATGTACGTGAAGCAGAAGCTTATGCTAATGAAGTTCAACCTAAAGCTCATGGAAAAGCTCAGCGTATTTTAGAAGAAGCTAAAGCGTATTCTTCACGTATCATTTTAGAGGCACAAGGAGAAGTAATTCGTTTTTTAAAAATTTTACCTGAATATAAAAAAGCAAAACAAATAACTCTTAAAAGAATTTATATAGAATCTATGGAAAGATTATTTAGTAGTACAAATAAAATTTTCATTGATAAAAATAATAATCCAACGTTTTTTTTATCATTAAATAATTTAATTAATAATTCAAAAAAAAATAAAAATTTTTTTTTAAATTCAAAAAAATTACCTAAAAATAAATCTAGTTTTTTAAATAAAAATCAAAAAGTTAATAATTTATCTGATTTATCTCTTGATGATTTTCTAACAACAAGACGTGTTGATTCAATACGTAATAATTTTAAAAATATAGAGAGAAAATAAATATGAATAAATTATTGATTTGTTTATCAAGTATTTTACTTTTTTTAATTTCTTCTTCATTATTTATTGTAAGAGAAGGACAACGTGGTATTATTTTACAATTTGGTAAAGTTTTAAGAAATAAAAATCAAAATACATTAGTTTATGAACCTGGTTTACATTTTAAAATTCCATTTTTAGAAACTGTTAAAATATTAGATTCTCGTATTCATACTATGAATAATCAAGCAGATCGTTTTGTAACTAAAGAAAAAAAAGATCTAATTGTAGATTCTTATATAAAATGGCGTATTAGTGATTTTAGTCGTTATTATTTAGCTACCGGTGGTGGAGATATTTTTCAAGCTGAAGTTTTATTAAAAAGAAAATTTAGCGATAGATTACGTTCTGAAATAGGTTGTTTAAATGTTAAAGAAATCGTCACTGATTCTAGAGGAAGATTAACAATAGATGTACTTCAATCTTTAAATAAAGGAACAGTAAATTTAACAAATTCATCTAAAATTAATGTTAATAGTATGAATGCATTAGGAATTGAAGTAGTAGATGTTCGTATTAAACAAATTAATTTACCTATTGAAGTATCTGAAGCTATATATAATAGAATGAGAGCTGAAAGAGAAGCAGTAGCTAGAAGCCAGCGTTCTCAAGGTCAAGAAAAAGCAGAAAAATTACGAGCAATGGCAGATTATCAAGTATCAATGATTTTATCAGAAGCAAGAAAAAAAGCTTTAATATTAAAAGGAAAAGGAGAAGCTAAAGTAGCAAAATTATTTGCAGATAATTTTCAAAAAGATGCCTCTTTTTATTTGTTTATTAGAACTTTACATGCCTATGAAAAAAGTTTTAAAGGTAATAATAATATTATGTTTATTAATTCAGATAATCATTTTTTTCAATATATGAATGAAATCAATTTAAATTAAAATTTTTAGAATAGGTATTTTAAAATATATGAAAAAAAATATTGTAATTTTAGGAACTCAATGGGGTGATGAAGGAAAAGGAAAAATAGTTGATTATCTTTCTCAGTATAGTTCTTATGTAGTTAGATATCAAGGTGGAAATAATGCGGGTCATACTTTAGTAGTAGATGGTAAAAAAATTGTTCTTCATTTAATTCCATCAGGTGTTCTACATCCTAATGTAATTGGTGTTATTTCAAATGGTGTTGTAATTTCTCTTATTGATTTAGTTAAAGAAATTAAAATGTTAAAAGACTATAATTTTTTTATAAATAATCGTCTTTATATTTCTAATGCATCTTCTTTAATTTTACCATTTCATATAAAAATAGATTTATTACGAGAAAAAAAACTAGGATTAAATGCAATTGGTACAACTGGAAGAGGTATTGGTCCAGCTTATGAAGATAAAATTGCACGTCGATCTATACGTGTTGGAGATTTAAAAAACAAAAAAAATTTATCTAATAAATTAAAAAAAATAGTTAGTTATTATAACGATCAATTAGTATCTATTTATAAAAGTTCACCTTTTGATTATCAAGTGATTTTAGCTGATTTATTGCAAATAAAAAGTATAATTTATGATATGATTAAAGATACTACTTTACTATTACATCAAGCTATTAAAAATAAAAAAACTATTATTTTTGAAGGTGCTCAAGGTAGTTTATTAGATATTGATCATGGAACATATCCCTATGTGACTTCTTCTAATAGTACTATAGGTGGCGTAATTACTGGAACAGGTATTGGTTCAAAAAATTTAGATTATATTTTAGGAGTCACAAAAGCATATTCTACAAGAGTTGGAAATGGGCCTTTTCCTACGGAAGTTTTTAATGATATAGATTGTTATTTTTCTACAATAGGAAAAGAATTTGGTTCTACTACTGGTCGAAAAAGACGTACTGGATGGTTAGATGGTGTTGCTTTAAGATATTCTGTAGAATTAAATTCATTATCTGCTTTATGTATAACAAAACTGGATGTATTAGATAATTTAAAAGAAATAAAAATTTGTATAGCTTATCAAGATGTTTTTACATCAGAAATATATTCAAATTTTTCTTTTTGTATTTTAGAGCATGTAAAACCAATTTATAAAACATTTCCAGGTTGGATGAAAAAAACTTCAGGAATTAGAAACATAAAAGATTTACCTAATCCTGCATATTGTTATATAAAATATATTGAAAAAATTGCTGGTATACCAGTTCACATGATTTCTACTAGTCCAGATCGTAATGATATTATTATGATAAAACATCCTTTTTTAAAATTTTAAATTTATATTTTTTTTATTAATGAATATTTTAATTTAAAATGTTATTGGAGAAGTAAATATGGTAGTCGATACCTACCAAAAAAACAATTATAACAAATATGTACAACTTATTCCTAGTCGTGAATGTATTTTATTATTTTTAAAGAAATATAAAGATTTAATAAATCAAAAAAAAATAGAAAAAAAATTTAGCATTAAGAAACTTAGTGCAAAAAAAGCATTACGTAAAAGATTAAGGGCAATGGAGCGAGATAAGCAAATTATATATACTTATAATCGATATTATATTGCTCCAGAAAATCTTAATACAGTCGAAGGAAAAGTGATAGGACATAGAGATGGTTATGGTTTTTTAAGAAGTGAAAAATTAAAAGAAGATCTTTGGTTATCAACAGAACAAATGAAATTATGTATTCATGGTGACTTTGTTTTAGCACATATTGTTCAATCTAAAAAAAAAGGAAGAAGTTCTGCAAAAATATTAAAAATATTAAGACCAAATAATGTTTTGATCGTAGGAAGATATTATATTGAAAAAAAAATAAAATTTGTTATCCCAGATGATGGTCGATTTAATTTTAAAATATTCATTTTTTCATCAATTTTTACTAAAAGAATTCCAATAGGATCAGTAGTTGTTGTTAAATTAAAAAAAAATTTTTTAAATAAAAAAAGTAAGAATGAAGGAGTAATAGTTGAAGTCCTTGGTGGAAAAAAAATGCGAACTAATCTTGCTATAGATATTGCAATTCGTACACATTCTATTCCTTACTTATGGTCTAAAGAAATTAAAGATCAACTATATAAAATAGATAATAAAATTCATTTAAAAGAATTTAAAAATCGTATAGATTTAAGACATCTTCCATTTTTTACTATTGATGAAGAAGATGCATGTGACTTTGATGACGCCGTTTTTTGTAAAAAAAAAAATAATGAAGAAGGTTGGAATTTATGGGTAGCTATTGCAGATGTTAGCCATTATATTAAACCTAATACTCCTTTAGATCAAGAAGCTTTAAAAAGAGGTAATTCTATATATTTTCCATCATTAGTTGTTCCTATGTTACCAGAAAAAATATCTACAGATTTATGTTCTTTAAATCCTCATGTAGAACGTTTATGTTTAATATGTGAAATGAGTTTATCTAATCAAGGAGAACTAGTTAAATATAAGCATTATGAAGCTATTATATGTTCTCGTGGACGTTTTTCATATAACGAAATATTTAAAATATGGAATGGTGATACAATACTTTCTTTAAAATATAAAAAATTATTAAAAGATATTAATAATTTATTATTTTTACAAAAAATATTTAATAAATATAAAATTTCTAAAAAAGGTATTTATTTTGAAAATATTGAATCTAAATTTGTTTTAGATTCTAATCTTAAAATTAAAAATATTTATCAACATGTTAGAAATGATGCGCATAAATTTATTGAATCATGTATGATTTTAGCAAATATAGCTTCTGCTCAATTTATTAAAAAATACCAATATCCAGTTTTATTTCGTAATCATGATCGTCCAACTAAAGAAAGTATAATTAATTTTAGATCTATTTTAAAAGGATTAGGATTATATTTATTTGGAGGTGAAATACCTGAATCTATACATTATGCAGAATTATTAAAAAGTATTAAGCATCGTTCAGATTATGATATGATCCAAACAATATTATTAAGATCTATGAAACAAGCTGTATATTCTACAGAAAATCGTGGTCATTTTGGTTTATCTTTATCAAGTTACGTTCATTTTACATCTCCTATTAGAAGATATCCTGATCTTTTAGTACATAGAGTCATTAAATATACATTATTTAAGAAAAATGCTAAACAAACATACTTAAAAGAAAATAATGTTTATGAATATAATTTGTATAATGTTAGCAAAATGAGTAAAATAGGATTACATTGTTCTATGACTGAAAGACGTGCAGATGAGGCTACTCGAGATGTTATAGATTGGTTAAAATGTGATTTTATGGAAAAAAAAATTGGTATGATATATACTGGTGTCGTATCAAATGTAACTTCATTTGGTTTATTTGTTCGTTTAAATAAATATTTTATTGATGGTTTAATTCGAATAGAGAATTTATATGGTGACAATTATTATTTTGACTCTATTGGGGTTAAAATTATTGGTAAATCTACTAAAAATACTTTTTGTTTAGGGGATGTACTTAAAGTAAAAGTAGTTTCTGTTAATTTAAATTATAGAAAAATAGAATTATTTTTATGTAACTAATTATTTTTTTATATTTTTTATTAAATGAAATTTAATTGATTTTTTTTTAAAATTCAAATACCATGTATTTTAATAGAAATAGTTTTTATCAGAGTTCCTTGTTTCCTATTTATTATATTTTTTATTTTATTTTGTAATTTTAATTATAAGGAAACTAAAAACCCAAAAGGAGCATGTTATGCGTCATTATGAAGTTGTTTTTATGGTTCACCCGGACTATAGTGATAAAATTAATCAAATAATTGAAAAATATAAAAAAATAATTCTTGATAGTGAAGGTGTCATACACCGTTTAGAAGATTGGGGTAGAAGGCAACTTTCATATCCTATTAATAAGTTACATAAAGCTCATTACGTTTTAATGAATATAGAAGTTCATCCTAAAGTTATCAATATATTAGAAAAAGATTTTCGTTTTAATATAGAAGTTATTAGAAATATTATTATGTTGGTAAATAAAGCAATTCATAAACAATCTCCTATAATTAAATTAAAAGAAGATAAAAAAGAAAAAAATAGATAATTATTAAAAATAATTTTTTAAAAAAATTATTTTTTTAATATTAATTTATATTTTAAAAAAAATATATTTTTATTTTTAAGGATTTTTATATGGCACGTTATTTTCGTCGTCGAAAGTTTTGTCGTTTTACAGCAGAAAATATTGAAGAGATAGATTATAAAGATATTAGTATTTTAAAGAATTATATTACAGAAAATGGGAAAATTGTTCCAAGTCGTATTACAGGTACTCGAGCTAAATATCAACGTCAATTATCCAAAGCGATTAAAAAAGCTAGATATCTTGCTTTAATTCCATATACTGATCAACATCATTAAATATATAATTTAATGTATTTTTTTTAAAGTATTAATAAAAAAGGAGAGTATTAAAGATAATGGAAGTAATTCTTTTATTAAAAATTAATAAATTAGGTGATATTGGTTCAATTATTAAAGTAAAATCTGGTTATGCTAGAAATTATTTAATTCCTCAAGGAAAAGCAATCTTAGCAAATAAAAAAAATATTGAGTCTTTTAAAGCTCAAAAAGTTCAGCTAGAAAAAGAAGATATTAATAAATTACTCATTGCTAAAGATCGCGCAGAAAAAATAAAAAATATAAAATCTATTACAATTTACTCAAAAGTAAAAAAAGAAGGAAAAATATTTGGTTCTGTCGGTATTCGGAATATAATTAATAAACTGTCTCAAATAAATATAAAAATTAATAAAAAAGAGATCAAATTACCTAATGGTTTACTGCGTCATTTAGGAGAGCATACAGTAATTTTTCAACCACATAAAAAAATATGTGAACATTTCCTAGTTAATATAGTTGAAAAAAAGTAATTTTTTTAGATGGTGTTAAATGTTAACAAAAATTTGTAAATTAGCTCGAATTGCTGGTCGTTCTATTATGAAATTTTATTATACTAATAAAAAAATAAATTTTGTATATAAAATTGATCAAAGCCCTATAACAAATGCAGATAAAATATCTCATCAAATTATTAAAAGTGGATTAACCGATATTTCTCCAAATATTCCAATTTTATCTGAAGAAGATTCAAAGACTTATTGCAAAAGCTGGAATATTTATTGGTTAGTTGATCCTTTAGATGGAACGAAAGAGTTTTTAAAAAAAAATGGAGAGTTTACAGTTAATATTAGCTTAATTGAATATGGAAAACCTGTATTAGGTGTTATATATGCTCCATTTTTTAATATTTTATATTATGCATTTAATCAACAAGCTTGGAAAATTGATGAAAAAGGATATAAAAAAGAAATTTCTGTAGTTCATTCTAAACAACCATTATTTGTTATTAGTCGTTCGCATTTAAATTCAAAATTAAATATTTTTTTAGAAAAAATAAAATTTTATAAGCTTAAAGAACTTGGTTCATCTTTAAAGTTTTGTTATGTAGCTGATGGTCAAGCACAATTTTATCCGAGGTTTGGTAATACATATATTTGGGATACAGCAGCTGGGCATGCAATTGTGAATGCAGCTGGTGGTAGTGTAAAAATATACGGTACAAATATAGATTTAGATTATTCTTTATCTACTCGTAAATCTTTAATTAACCCATATTTTTTAGTATCATCATAAGTTTTAAAGTATAATATATATTATAAATAATTATGAAAAAATATAAAATCCAAATAAAATTTTTAAATTCTAAAATTTTAGAAAATAATAATTTTATTCCTAAATATGCTACTCCAGGATCTTCTGGTTTAGATCTTAAAGCTTGTATAAAAAAAAATATACTTTTATCTGCTAAAAATGTTGTTTTAATACCGACTGGTGTTGAAATATATATTGAAGATCCATTTATTACTGCTTTAATTTTGCCACGTTCAGGTTTAGGTCATAAAAATGGTATTGTTTTAGGTAATTTAGTTGGTTTAATTGATTCAGATTATCAAGGTGAATTAATGGTTTCTCTTTGGAATAGAAGTAAAGAAGATTTTTTGATTTATCCAAATGATCGAATTGCTCAAATAGTATTTGTTCCAATTATTCGTCCTGAATTTTATGTAGTAAAAAAATTTGAAAAAACTAGTCGTTTTAATAAAGGTTTTGGTCATTCTGGGGTATAAATAATATTTATTTCATTAAGAATTTCCATATTCTTTATAGTATTTTATTAATTTAAAAGCATATTTTTTTAATTTTTTTTGTTTTAAAAGATAAAAAATTAGATCATCTATTGTTATTATAGAATTTATTTTGTGTGTTTTATATTTTTTTTCATGATGTATGTTATTTAAGTTAATATTTCTTTTTTCTTTACGATCAAGTAAAACAAAAATTGCAGATATTTTTGATTTTTCTTTTTCAATAATTTGAATAGAATGATTTATTGATATTCCTGATGTAATTACGTCATCTAAGATAATAATATTTTTATTTTTTACATTTTTACCAATTAAAGTTCCTTGTTCTCCATATTTTTTTTCTTCTTTTCTATTAAAAGAATATGGAATATTTAAATTGTATTGATTTTTTAATGCAATTGAAGTAGAAACTACAATAGGAATACCTTTATAAGCTGGTCCAAATAACATATCAAATTCAATATTTAAATCCATTATTGCACGAGCATAAAATGATCCAATAATAGCAGTGTCTTGACCTGTGGATAATAATCCTGAATTAAAAAAATAAGGACTAACTCGACCAGATTTTAATATAAATTTTCCAAAATTTAAAACTTTTTTTTTAAAAGAAATTCAATAAATTCTTTTTTCCATTCCATCAAATTAAATCCTAATTAATGGTGAAAAATTCAAGTAAATTTTTTTAATGGCCCTTGCTGGACTTGAACCAGCGACCAAGCGATTATGAGTCGCCTGCTCTAACCACTGAGCTAAAGGGCCTAAATTATTTTTTTCACCTTTTACTATAAATGAATTTTTTATAATAATCTAGAGTTCTTTTAATTTTTTTTGCAGTTAATTTTAAATTAACATATATATTTGACAAATATATAAATTTTTGGTATAAGTATTATGATTCCTCTGTAGTTCAGTTGGTAGAACGGCGGACTGTTAATCCGTATGTCACTGGTTCGAGCCCAGTCGGAGGAGAAAAATATTAAATATTTTTATTTATTATTAAATTTAAATTTTATGATTTTCAAAAAAAAAATTTATCAAGAAAATATATCTACTTTTTTATTTTATGATTATGAAACTTTTGGTGTACATACAGCTTTAGATAAACCAGCTCAATTTGCGTCTATTAGAACAGATGAAAATTTAAATATTATTGAAGAATCAAAATGTTTTTATTGTTTCCCACCAGATGATTATTTACCTGATCCGTATTCTATTTTAATTACTAAAATTACCCCGCAATATACTTTTATACATGGAATGAATGAATATAATTTTTCTAAAAAAATTTATGATATTTTTAAAAAACCTAATACTTGTATTATAGGTTATAATAATATTAGTTTTGATGATGAAATTACTAGAAATTTATTTTATCGAAATTTTTTAGATCCTTATGAATGGAGTTGGAAAAATAACAATTCTCGTTGGGACTTATTAAATATTATGAGAATATGTTATCTTTTAAGACCCCTTGGTATAAAATGGCCAAAAAATAATCTTGGTTTTCCTATTTTTAAACTATCTCATTTAACTCAAGAAAATAATATATTTCATAATAATGTACATGATGCTATATCGGATGTTTATGCAACTATTAGTTTAGCAAAATTGGTACAAAAACATCAGCCTAAATTATTTAATTTTTTCTTCAAATATCGAAAAAAAAATGAATTATATAAATTAATTAATTTAAAAAATTTTCAACCATTACTTTATATTTCTAGTTGTTTTGGTTCTATTCGGAATAATATGAGTTTTGTATTGCCTTTATCATGGGATGAGAATAATCGAAATATTTTAATTACAATTGATTTATTTAAAAATATTGAAAATTTATTTGATTTTTTTAATAAGTATAACTATAACGAAATTAATATCAAGGACTTATTTGATTTAGGAATAATATTAATACATTTTAATCGATGTCCTGTATTTATTCCAATACAATTAATTCGAGAAGAAGATATTAAAAAATTAAAACTAAAAGAATTTTATATTCAAAAAAAAATTAATTTAATTAAAAAAAATTATTTTATAATAAATTATATAAAAAAAATTTTTAAAAAAACAAATATATTTCAAAAATCTTTAAATGTAGATTTGCAAATTTATAATAATTTTTTTAATTTTCATGATAAAAAATTAATAAAAAAAATAAGTAGTAGTAATCCATCAAATTTAATAAATATTCAGTTAAATTTTCAAGATAGTCGTTTGAATGAACTTTTTTTTCGTTATAAAGCTCGAAATTTTTTTTATTTATTAAATACTAATGAAAAAAAAATATGGTTAAATTATTGTCTTAAAGTTTTAAATAAAGATTTTTTAGAAGAATATATAAAAAAAATTGAGAATCTTATAAAGAATTTTTCTAATGATATAGATAAAATAAATTTACTTAATGAATTATTAAAATATACTTTTAAAAAATATAAAGGTTTATTTTATCAAAGATTTAATTTAAGTTAATTTTATGAATATAGTTAAATTTATATTGAGTTAAAATAGAAAGAAGTTGATTAATTTCTTTATTATATTTTGAATATAAAAAAATATTTTTTTTTATATTTTGATTATTTTTATGTTTTAAAAAATGGTGTTTAACGATGTTAATTACTGTATCATGAGAATCTAAAAAATTAATAGGTGTATAAAAAATTTTTTGAATTTCATTTTTTAAAAATAAGAAATGAGTACATCCTAAGTATATAATATTAGGTTGTATTGATAATCTTATCCAAGATTTAAAAATTTTTTTAAATTTTATAATAGAAATTGGTTGTTTTCTAATTTTTTTTTCAGCAAATTTAGCTAATTTATTTGTAGCTATTATATTTATATTTTTTTTGTAGAAATTTTTATATATTATATTCTTAATATATTTGCTATTTATTGTTGCTTTAGTTGCAATAAAACCAATATTACTATTTTTATTAATTTTTATTGATTTCTCTAAAAATGGCAACACTCCAATTATTGGAATATTAAAAGTTTTTTGTAATATTGATAAAGAGGTAGTACTTGCTGTATTACAAGCAATAATTACTATTTTAATTGGATAAATTTTTTGTATTGTATTAATTATTTTTATACTTCTATTTAGAATAAAAGATTCTTTTTTTTCTCCATAAGGAAATGCTGCATTATCTAGCATATATATATAATTAATATTAGGAAGAATTTTTTTAATTTTATTTAATATAGATATTCCACCTATTCCAGAATCAAATATAAGCATTTTTTTATAAAATAAAAATTGAAATGTAATTTAATATAAACTTTTTTAAAAAATATATTTTTTACTTTTTAAATAAAAATAATTTCATGTATTTTTCTATTTTTTTTCGATCTTTTTTATTAATCATATTTAGTTTTTTTTCATTTATTAATTTAGTTTGTTCTATTAACCATTGGTTCCATGCTTTTTTTGAGATTTGATCATATATTTTTTTTCCTAATTTTCCTGGATATGGAGGAGATTGGTGACCCTCAGATTCTTTATTTAAAAATATACAAAAAATTTTACGATCCATTTTTATTGCTTCCTTTAAAAATATTTATATTACGATTTTTAATATTTTTTCTACTAATTTTGGAATTCCTATTTTTTGAGGTTTTTCTAGATTATACCATATTCCTTGTTTTTTAATATTAAGAAAAGTTTCTTCTGAAGATAATTTTATGATAATTGGAGTAGCTTCTAATTTAAAATGACTAAATTCATGATCAAACGCGTTAATTATATTATATTTTTTTACATTTATATTATTTTTTATTAGCCATTTTATTGCTATTATTTTATTTTTAAAAATTGGGAAACAGAATAAATTATTCCAAAATTGTTTAGATGTATTTCTTTTCATCCAAACTTGATTTTTAAAATGAACTACAACAAACCAATATATTTTTTTTAATTTCATTTTTTGATTTTTTTTAAAGATATATTTTATCCAATTTTTTTCTATATAAGCAATACATTTTTTGTTTAATGGGCAAATATTACATTTCGGTGATTTTGGTGTGCAAATTAATGCTCCAATATCAATTATTCCTTGATTAAAATTACCAGTATTATGAATTGGTGTAATAGATTCTATTAGATTCCATAATTTTTTTTCTGTTTTGGTATTTTTTGAACATTCTGTAATTCCATAATATCGTATTAAAATTCTTTTTACATTTCCATCTAAAATAGGAAAGGAATAATTTAAAGTAAAAGATAATATACTGCCTGCTGTTGATTTTCCTATACCAGGTAATTTTATTAAATCTGAAATATTTTTTGGAAATTTTCCATTAAATTTTTTTTGAATAATTTTAGATGTTTCATAAATATTTTTTGCTCTTTTATAGTATCCTAGTCCACTCCATATATATAAAACATCATCTAACGAGCTGCAACTTAAAGAATTTAAATTTGGAAATTTTAATATAAATTTTTTAAAATATGGAATTACAGTTTTTACTTTAGTTTGTTGTAACATTACTTCAGATATCCAAACATTATACAATGTTTTATTTTTTTGCCATGGAAGATTTTTTCTTCCATATAAATGATACCAATTAAGAATAATTTGTGAAAAACTATATATAGTCATTTCTTTTAAATTATTTATTAGTTTTATAAAAATATATATATATTTTTTAACAAAAAATTATTAAAATTTCAATTAATAATTTTTATAATTATAAATTTTTTGCTTAAAATATGAAAAATAATATTATAACACCTAAATATAAAGATGGAGTTTTTTTAAGACAAAATCAAAGTTTTGTATGTCGAAAAGGTCGGATTACTAATTCTCAAATAAAATCAATTAAAAAATATTGGCACTTATTTGGTATTGATTACCAATTAAATTTTTTAAATTTTTTATCAGTTTTTAAATATAATTATCCAGTTATTTTAGATATTGGTTTTGGATCTGGAAATTATTTAGTAGAAATGGCAGTTAATAACACTGATAAAAATTTTTTAGGTATTGAAGTGTATTTATCAGGAATAGGTTCGTGTTTACGACTTGCATATCTTTCTAATATAAAAAATTTAAAAATAATTTATTTTAATGCAGTTGAAGTAATTGATAATATGATTCCAAATTATACAATATCAAAAATACAGATATTTTTTCCTGACCCATGGCCTAAAAAAAGACACCATAAGAGAAGAATGATACAAGATGTTTTTTTAAAAAAGATTAGAAAAAAATTAATTATTGGTGGAATTTTACATATTGCAACTGATTCAAGAGAATATGCATTTTATATATTAAATATAATAAAAAATATTAAATTTTATAAAAATTTATCTATAACAAATACTTTTATATCAAATTCTATGTTTTATATAAAGACAAAATTTGAAAAAAAAGCTAATATTAAAGGAAATAAAATTTTTCATTTAATGTTTACATCTCAATTATAAATATTTTTTTAATTTAAAAAAATTGTTAATAGTTCATTTAAAAAAAATTTTCCTTTTTTTGTAGTTTCCCAAGAATTTACATTTTCTAATATATATTTTTTTTTTATTGCTTTATTAATATTTTTTTTTATACTATCTAGGCTAATATTTGTATATTCTTGAAAATGTTTTTTATAAATAGGTTTATATAATCTAAAAGCATTCATAAAATATTCAAATGGTTTATCTTTTTCTAAAACTAGTTTTTTAGAATGCAAATATTTTCCATTTATAAAATCATTAATATTTTTATTTTTGATAGTTCTAATAATATCACCGTTAGTTTTTGTTATTTTACCATGGGCGCCACAACCTATTCCAATATAATCACCAAAATTCCAATAATTAAGATTATGCTTGCATTGATAGTTTAATTTCATATATGAAGATATTTCATATTTTATATAACCTGATTTTTTTAAGAATTTATCACCTTGATGAAACATTTTAAAGATGATATTTTCATTTTCTAATTTTATTTTTCTTGTATAAAAAGGAGTATTAGGTTCAATAGTAAATTGATACCATGAAATATGTGTTGGATTGTATTTAACAGCATTTTTTAAATCTGATAGAACATGTTTTAATGATTGATTTGGTAATCCATACATAATATCAATATTAAAATTTTTATTAATTTTTTTTATTTCTTTTATTGCTTCAATTGCTTCTTTTTTATTATATGTACGTTCTATTTTTTTTAATAAATATGAATTAAATGTCTGTATCCCTAAAGAGAATCGATTAATTCCATGTTTTTTATATTGTCTAAAACGTTTATATTCTATTGAATTTGGATTAGACTCTATACTAATTTCTGCGTATTTTGATATTTTTGCTCTTTTTTTTATTCCATATATTAAATTTTTAATAGAATTATGATGTAATAAACTAGGAGTTCCACCTCCAATAAAAATATTATTTATTTTTCTTTGATTTGTTAATTTTAAATCTTTTTCTAAATCTTTTAATAAACTTTTAATATATTTTTCTTCTGGAATAATATTTTTATTAACATATGAATAAAAATCACAATATCCACACTTTTTTGTACACCATGGAATGTGAATATATAAATTAATTGGAGGAAGTCTAAACATAATATTATATATTATTATTTTATAAGATTAATTTATTAGAATTTTTAATTATTAAAAATTTTTTTTCCAATTCTAATCATATTACTTTCATTAATAATCGATTCTTTTAGATCAAAACTTGTTCCTAATGATAAAGTGTCAACTGAATCATATTTATCTTTTAATGTATAAAAAATATTTTTAATATTTTCATAATCATAATATTTTGTTCTGTGTTTTTTAGGCATTGCCATGATTCCACGAAAATTTAAATTAGGCATTTGATTAATAAATTGAGCTAAAGATTTATAATTTTTTATATCAACGCCATTTTTATTTGTTTCTTGAGAAATATTAATTTGCATAAGTACATTCATTCGTAACTGTGTATTTTTTCTATTTTTATTTAATAGAAATGCTATTTTTTCTCGATCAATAGTTTGACACCAATCAAAATGTTGAGCAACTAATTTTGTTTTTTTTGATTGTAATTTTCCTATAAAATGCCAAATAATATTTTTATATTTTTTTAGTTTTTTAATTTTTTCTACTCCTTCTTTCACATAATTTTCTCCAAATTCATATATTCCATATGATATTGCTGTTTGAATTTTTTCAGTTGATTGATTTTTACTTGCTGCAATTATTTTAATTATTTTTGAATAAGAAAAATTTATTTTTAGTATTTTTTGTATTTTTTTTTTCAGATTTTTTATATTATTTTCAATATTTTTCATATTTTAAAAGTTAAATTTAATTTATAAAGACTTGATTTAACCAGCTTTCTAATATAAGAACAGCTGAGATAGAGTGTATTTTATCTTTGCTTAGTCCTTTAAATCCATGTTTATTAAATATCAAAGATCTAGCTTCTATTGTGCTTAAACGTTCATCATGTAATTCAACGGATGTGTGAAATTTATGTTTTAGTAAATTAGCAAATTTTTTTGCTTTTTTTGTAATATTTTGATGAGTTCCATCCATATTTAAAGGAAGTCCTACAATTGTATAATTAGGCTCCCATGTTTTAAATAAATATTTTACATCGTTCCAATTTGGATGACCATTATGTGCAGATAATTTTTTTAAAGCTTTTCCTTGTTTTAGGATATTTTCTCCTATAGCAACGCCGATATTTTTTATTCCAAAATCAAATGCTATTATTATATTTTTCATTTTTTTAATATATTTTATTTTCTATATAATTAATTAACATTCCACTAATAGATATATTTATATTAGATTCAATTTCACAAATACATGTTGGACTTGTAATATTAATTTCTGTTAATTTATCACCAATAATATCTATTCCAACAAAAATTAATCCTTTTTCTTTTAACATTGAAGATATATAATTTATTATTTCCCAATCTTTTTTTTCAAGTTTTTTAATTTTTACTGTTCCTCCGGCTGCTATATTTGCTCGATTTTCTTCTTTTTTCGGGATTCTAGCAACGCACCAAGGTACAGCTTCTCCATTAACAATTAATATTCTTTTATCACCATTTTTTATATCTGGTATATATTCTTGAATCATACAGTATTTTTTTTCATAATTAGTCATTTTTTCAATAATAGAGAAAAAATTTGCATCATTTTTTTTAATTCTAAAGATACCTGATCCTCCCATGTTATCTAATGGTTTAACAATAATATCTTTATTATTTTTCCAAAAATGATATATTTGAGAAAGATTTCTAGTTACTAAGGTATTTGGAACAAATTGATCAAACCACAAAGTAAAGATTTTTTCATTACAATCTCTTAGGCTTTTTGGTTTATTAATAACTAGTACACCCTTTTCTTCAGCTCTTTCAAGAATATATGTTGCATATATAAATTCCATATTAAATGGAGGATCTTTACGCATCAAAATAACATCTAATTTATGTAGTGGAATATTTTTTTCTTCAATAAAATTAAAATATTGAGTTTTTTGATTTTTTAATCTTAATATACGTGTTTTTGCATATGCAATTCCTTTTTTTAAGTATAAATCATTCATTTCCATATAATAAATATTATGCTGTCTTTTTTGAATATTTAGTAAAATAGCAAAACTTGAATCTTTTTCTATTTTAATTAGTTGAATTGGATCCATAACAATTCCAATTTTTAAAATTTTTTTATTCATATTTTTATGTTTATTTTTTTAAATATATAAAATATAAGATTTCTTTTTAATAAAATTTAACTATATTTTTTTAAAATAATATATTAATTTTTTATAATTAATTTAATCATATTTAGAATCACAATAATTGTCAAATCTAGACCAATGACCATTAAAAGTTAAACTTACGGTTCCAATTGGTCCATTTCTTTGTTTTCCAATAATAATTTCTGCTATACCTTTAAAGTCACTATTTTCATGGTATATTTCATCTCTATATATAAACATTATTAAATCTGCATCTTGTTCTAAAGAACCAGATTCTCTTAAATCTGAATTTACTGGTCTTTTATCTGCTCTTTGTTCTAACGAACGATTTAATTGAGACAAAGCAATAACTGGAACTTCGAGTTCTTTTGCTAACGCTTTAAGTGTTCTTGATATTTCAGCAATTTCAAGAGTTCGATTTTCCGAAAGAGATGGAACTCGCATTAATTGTAAATAATCTACCATAATTAAAGTTAACCCATTATTTTCTCGATAGATACGACGAGCTCTTGAACGTACTTCACTTGGTGTTAGTGCAGATGAATCATCTATATAAATATTCTTTTTTTTAAGTAATACATTAATAGTTCCAGATATTCTAGACCAATCTTCATTGTTTAACTTTCCTGTCCGAATACGTGCTTGATTAACTCTAGATAATGAGGCTAACATACGCATCATAATTTGTTCTCCAGGCATTTCTAAACTAAAAATTAATACTGGTTTATCGTATAACATAGCAGCATTTTCACATAAATTCATTGCAAAGGTTGTTTTTCCCATAGATGGTCTTGCTGCAATAATAATTAATTCAGAACGTTGTAATCCTGCTGTTTTTTTATTTAAATCTTGATATCCTGTATTTATACCTGTTACTCCATCATTAGGAGATAAAAATAATTTTTCAATACTAGTAATAGTTTCATCTAAAACTTTTTCAACATTTTTAGGTCCTGCATCTTTTTTAAAACGTTTTTCTGCAATTTTAAAAACACTAGATTCAGCATAATCTAAAAGTTCTTCACTTTTTCTACCTTGTGTATCATATCCGGCATTTGCTATTTTATTAGCAACTAATATCATTTCTCTTGTAATTGCACGTTCTCTAACTATATCTGCATATGCAGTAATATTTGCTATACTGGGTGTATTTTTTGATAATTCTGCTAAGTATGAAAATCTACCTACACTTTCTAATTTACCTTTTTGTTCTAAAGATTCAGATAATGTAATTAAATCAATTGGATGTCCTGCATTTAATAATTGTTGCATTTCTTTAAATATTAATTGATGTGGTTTACTAAAAAAATCATCAGCAACTACATGTTCTGAAACTGTATCCCATTGTTCGTTATCTAACATTAAACCACCTAATACTGATTGCTCTGCTTCTATTGAATGTGGAGGAATTTTAAGTTTATTAATTTTATTTAAATATAATTTATTTTTACCCATATATATTGCATGTACCATGATTAAGAAAATTAATTTGAAATTATATTCTAATGTTAAAATAACACACCATTTTCTAACAAATGTATTTGATATTTTTTATTAGTTTATTTTTAACTTATTTTTATAAAATATTAATATTATTTATAATAAAATTATTTTTTAAGTTATACTTTTATTGATGATTTAAAAGATATTTTATATGGGATATTTTATAAATATAAATAATACAAAAATTTTTTATTTTTTAATAAATTTTAAATATTTTATTTTATTTATTTTTTAAAAATTAAAAACTTATATAAGTTTTTTAATTGAAAATAAAATTGATTAAATTTATTTCAATATATTTTTACATATTTATTATTAAATTAATTAGATAAAATTATTTTTTGAAAAATTAAGATTAAATAAAAATAATTTTTTTATTAAAATTTTTATTTAATTTTGATTAAGATATATTTTAATTATAAAAAATTATAAATAAATTTAATTTTTTATAATTTATTTTTATTTCAATAGTATATCTTTAGATTATTAAAATATTTTACTACTAAATACATCTTTTATGTTTAATTTAATAAACTAAACATTTTCTATTTTATTATAAATCATGCAAAATTTTATTTAAAAATATATTTTATTATAATTTAAAAATGGAGTTTGTATTATGGCAAGTAGAGGTGTAAATAAAGTTATTTTAATTGGTCATTTAGGTCAAGATCCAGAAGTCAGATATATGCCAAATGGAAATGCAGTAGTGAATATGACTCTTGCAACTTCGGAAAATTGGAAAGATAAAAATACAGGTGAAAATAAAGAAAAAACAGAATGGCATAGAGTAGTATTATTTGGAAAATTAGCGGAAATAGCTGGAGAATATTTACATAAAGGATCTCAAGTATATATTGAAGGATCATTGCAAACAAGAAGATGGCAAGATCAGAATGGTTTTGAACGATATACTACTGAAGTAATAGTAAATATTGGTGGAACAATGCAAATGTTAGGAAATAGAAATTCTAATTCTAATAAACTTACTACTAATGAAAGTAATCTTTCAAAATCTAAAAAAATAGAGAATACTGATAAATCTCAAAATTTAGAAAAATATAAATTAGACAAAGAACAAGTTGATTCTTCAGAAATTGATTTTGATGATGAGATCCCATTTTAAATTATAAAAATATATTTTTTATAGCCCCATTATTTTTTGGGGCCAGATTAATTTTTATATTATTTTATTAAAATATTTAAATAAAATAGAGAAAAAATTTTTTTTATGTGAGATAAATGGAATATGTCTTGATTTTTCTATAATAATAGATTCACTATTAGGGCATATTATATCAATTAATTTTACAACTTCTTTAGGAACTAAATTATCTAAATCGCCATAAATACGTAAAAATGGTATTTTAATTTGAGATATTTTATGTCTTAAATCAACAGATAAAATCATTTTTAATCCATTTTTTAATATTTCTTGATTAGGTATATTTTTTTTTTGAAATAATATTTTTTTTAATATCGTTAAATCATTTAAATATTTTTCTGAATCTAATGTATGTAAAGATAGAAAATTATTTAATGTACTAAAATAATTATTTTTTAAATCATGGTAAAAATGATATATTTTCTTTTTCTCTATTCCTGGCCAATTATTTTTTTTTATAAAATATGGAGAAGAGCAAATATTGATCAGTCCTAAAATTTTTTTAGGGTATGATAATGCAAATTGAATAGCGATTAATCCTCCTAGAGACCATCCTAAATAAATAGAATTTTTAGGCATATAAAAATTTAATATTTGAATTATTGATTGAATATTAACAGGTCTTAATTTTTTATTTACACCTATCCCAGGAAAATCAATTAAATGTACCTTAAAATACATAGATAATTTTTGACTGATTAATAGCCATATATTAGAATCAAAACCCCATCCATTTAATATAATTAAATTAATATTTCCATGTCCTAAAGTTTTCCAATAAAAATTTTTCATTTATAATTAATATTTTAGAATTATCTTGTGTTTAATTTGATTAATTAGTAAAATTATTATTTTTATATTTAACAATTTTAATAACAAATATTATCTCAATGATTATGATTAAAATTTCTAATGAAGCTCAAAATTATTTATTATCTCTTTTATCTAAAGAACCGATTGGAACTCAAATACGAGTTTTTATTGTTAATCCTGGAATGAAAAATGCAGAGTGTAGATTATCTTATTGTTATTTAGAAGAAGTAGATAAATCTGATATTAAGTTATATTATAATAACTTTTATATTTATGTTAATCAATCTATTATTCATTTTTTAAAAGATTCTGAAATTGATTTATTAATAGATAATTTAGGTTCTCAACTTACTTTTAAAGCACCATATGCAAGAAAAAATATTATTCAAAAAAATCTTACTTTAAAAGATAAAATAAAAAATTTTTTAGACCAAGAAATCAATCCACAATTATTATCACATGGTGGTAAAGTGAATTTAATTAATCTTTCTAAAGATAAAGTAGTATTTATAAAATTTAGTGGTGGTTGTAATGGATGTTCAATGATTGAAGTTACTTTAAAAGAAATGATTGAGAAAAAAATATTATCTTTTTTTCCTGAAGTTAAACAAGTTATTGATAATACTCAACATTTACATGGAAGTCATTCTTTTTATTAATAAAAAATTTTTTAGACAATTTTATTATCATAATATTTTTTTTTTACTATCTATAAAATTTTAGTAATACATAATTTATTAGAAGATTTTTATTTTAATTAGATTGATTATAATAAATAAATTTTTAAAAATTTTTTATAGAATAAATTAGTATTTTATAAATTCATTATGTTAAATTCATAAGATTTTAATGATTTCTTCAATTTTTTATCATTCCTTTATATTTTTAAAAAACATTAATTAATAGATTGTATTTATTAAAAAAACCTAAATTTTAATAATTTTAGAACAATGTATATTTTATAATATTTAATTTAATAGTAAATATTATTTTTATTTTAAATAAACAATTTAAATTTTTACGTATTAAGTTTTTTATATATAAAACTTTTATAAAATATACAATAAATAATTTTTATTTAAAAGATTTCATATTAATTCTTAAAATCAGAATAAATAATTTTTTAATACAGAGTATATATGTCTAATTTAGATAATCAATCAGAAATAACTAAAAGACGTACTTTTGCTATTATTTCTCATCCTGACGCAGGTAAAACAACAATTACAGAAAAAATGTTGATTTTAGGTAAAATTCTTCGTTCTTCTGGTACTATAAAAGCTAGAGGAAGTGGAAAATATGCTAAATCAGATTGGATGAAAATTGAACAAGATCGTGGTATTTCGATTACAACGTCTATTATGCAATTTCAGTATAAAAATATTTTAATTAATTTATTAGATACACCTGGTCATGAAGACTTTTCAGAAGATACATATCGTATTCTTACTGCAGTAGATTGTTGTTTATTAGTGATTGATGCCGCTAAAGGAGTGGAAAAAAGAACAAAAAAATTAATGCATGTAAGTCGTATGCATAATACTCCTATTATTACATTTATTAATAAATTAGATCGTAATAGTCTAGATTCAATAGAAATTTTAGATCAAATTGAAAAAGAATTAAAATTAATTTGTATTCCTATTACATGGCCTATTAGTTGTGGAAGTAGTTTTAAAGGGGTATTTCATTTAGATAAAAAAATAATTTATTTATATAATAAAGATATAAAAAATCAATCGAAAAAAATTTTTTTAAATTGTTTTGATAGAAATATATTAAAAAAATATATTGGTTTAGATTTAACTTCTCAAATTTCTGAAGAATTAAAATTAATTTTACATATATATCCAAAATTTAATAAAAAAGAATTTTTAAAAAATATGATAACACCTGTTTTTTTTGGTAGTGCATTACATAATTTTGGTATTGATCATATATTAGAAAGTTTAATAAAATGGGCGCCTTGTCCTGCTTTTCGAAATACTAATAAACGTATAATAAAACCTGAAGAAAAATATTTTACGGGTTTTGTATTTAAAATTCAAGCTAATATGGATTTAAAACATCATGATCGTATTGCTTTTATTAGAATTGTATCTGGTACATATATTAAAGGAATGAAATTAAGACATGTAAGAATAAAAAAAAATATTATTATTTCTGATGCGTTTTATTTTTTAGCAGGAGATAGATTTTCTATAGAAAAAGCATATCCTGGTGATGTAATAGGAATACATAATCATGGAACAATAAAAATTGGAGATTCTTTCACAGAAGGTGAAGAAATTAGTTTTACTGGAATTCCAAGTTTTGCACCAGAAATATTTCGTCAAATTTTTTTAAAAAATCCTTTAAAGCAAAAACAATTAAAAAAAGGATTAACTCAACTTTCAGAAGAAGGAGCAATACAAGTTTTTTATCCTTTTAATAATAATAATTTAATTTTAGGTGCTATAGGAATATTGCAATTTGATGTTGTTATTCAAAGATTAAAAATTGAATATAAAATAGATGCAACATATAAAAAAATTAATATTATGTTTGCTAGATGGGTCAATTCAAATAATAAAAAAAGTATTTCTATATTCTTAGATCAAAATAAATCTAATTTAGCATTAGATAGTTTTAAAAATTTAATATATTTATCTCCTAGTAGAGCAAATTTAAATATTATAATGTCTCGATATACCAATATAAATTTTAATAAGACAAGAGAACAATAATATAAAATATTTTAGTTTATTTTTAGGTATTTATAATGAAACGTATTTTTTTAATGGTGTTAGATTCTCTTGGAATAGGATCTAGTATTGATTCTTATAAATTTAATGATTTAGGATCTGATACATTTGGACATATAGTTGAAAATTGTTTTCTAGGTAAAGCTAATAAAGGACGTAAAGGTGTTTTAAATATCCCTAATTTAATAAAATTAGGAATAATGGAATCATATAAAGCATCTACAGGAAAATATCCATTGGGTTTTCATCAAGTAAAAAATTTATCTAATATTATTGCTAGTTATGGTTTTGCTAGTGAAATTTCTTCAGGCAAAGACACAACTTCTGGACATTGGGAAATAGCAGGTGTCCCAATTTTAGATGATTGGTATTATTTTAAAAAATCAAACAATACATTTCCTAATATTCTTATTAATGAAATAATAAAAATATGTAAATTACCTGGTATTCTTGGAAATTGTCATGCATCTGGTACAGAAATTATTTCTATATTTGGTGAAGATCATATAAAAACAGGTAAGCCAATTTTATATACTTCATCTGATTCTGTTTTTCAAGTAGCATGTCATGAATTAACATTTGGTTTATCTAATTTATATCAATTATGTAATACTATTCGGTATTTATTAGATAAAAATAAATATAAAGTTGCACGTGTTATTGCTCGACCTTTTATTGGAGATAATAAATTTAATTTTCAAAGAACAGGTAATAGAATAGATTTATCGATAAAACCTTCTTCTATTACTGTTATGGAAAAATTAATACATGAAAAAAAAGGAAAAGTAATAGCTATAGGTAAAGTTTCTGATATTTATGCAGGTGTAGGTATTAGTAAAAGTATAAAATCCTATGGTTTAAAGGAATTATGTAAAACAACAATTAATCAAATGAAATTAGCTGACAATAATACTATATTGTTTACTAATTTTGTAGATTTTGATTCTATTTGGGGGCATCGTCGAGATGTTTCTGGATATGCTTGTGGTTTAGAATTTTTTGATACACAATTATTTAATATGATAAATTTAGTTAAAGAAAGAGATTTGTTAATTATTACTGCGGATCATGGATGCGATCCAACATGGTCAGGAACAGATCATACTAGGGAAAATGTTCCTATTCTTATTTATTCTCCTTTAAAAAAAGGAAATTTTTTAGGTCATAGACAAACTTTTTCTGATATAGGGCAAACAATTGCAAAATATTTTTCATTATCTAAAATGAAATATGGTAGACATATGTTATAAAAAAATATTATATTTTTTAAAATAAGGAAAAAATACGTGCCTACTTTTCATATTAGTAGTAAAAAGGGTGATTTTTCAGATACTATTTTAATGCCTGGAGATCCTATTCGAGCAAAATATATTGCGAAAAATTATTTAGATGATTTTAAAAAAATTAATGAAACACGATTAATGTTAGCTTATACAGGATATTATAAAAATAAAAAAATTTCTGTTATGAGTCATGGTATAGGTATACCATCTTCTGCTCTTTATGTAAAAGAATTAATCAGTTATTATAATGTAAAAAAAATTATTCGAATAGGAACTTGTGGCGCTATACGACATGATATAAAATTACGAGATATAGTTATTAGTTTAGGCGCATCTACAGATTCTAAATTTAATAGAATAAGATTTAATTTTCATGATTATGCTGCTATTGCTGATTTTGAAATGACTTATAATGCATTTTTAACAGCAAAAAAAAACAATATTAAAGTTCATATTGGTAACTTTTTTACTACAGATTCATTTTATACTGATGACTCTATGTTAAATATTTTAAATAAATATAATATTATTGGGATAGATATGGAAACGGCTGGGATATATTCCGTTGCTGCTGAATTTAAGGCGAAAGCATTATCTATTTGCACAGTTTCTGATCATATTTTTAAAAAAGAATTTATTTCTTCAAAAGATAGAGAATCTAGTTTTAATGATATGATTACTTTATCTTTGGAAACTGCTTTATTAGTTTAATTTTTTTTGGTGAGAAAGGGATTCGAACCCTTGATACGTTTCCATATACACGCTTTCCAGGCGTGCTCCTTAAGCCTCTCGGACATCTCACCATTATTTTAAATAATATTTAAAAATATTTTCTATTTAATATTAAAATTTAAATAACGTCAAGTGTTAAAAATTGAATCTTAAATATTTGTAATAAAAATCATAAATAATATAAATAATATAGAAAAAAAAATCTTTACTCTGATAGAATATATTTTATCTAATTTATTTAATAAAAATTTTTATATAAAAATTTTTTAAAAAATTTAAAATAAATAAGGAATAAATTTATGAAATTTTAAATTATTATAATTTTATTTTTTTTGAATACTTTACATACGTTAATATAGAATATTATTAAATATTTTTTATCAATTAAGAAATATTATTTAAATTTAATTATTCTATTTTTGGTGCTTATTTCTTGCTAGCTTAAATTGCAAGCATGATTTGTTTTAACAAATTATTTAATAATAAAAATATGGCAGAAAAACGAAATATTTTTTTAATTGGTCCTATGGGCGCTGGAAAAAGTACAATTGGGCGTCAGTTATCTCAACAACTAAATATGGATTTTTTTGATTCTGATCAAGAAATTGAAAAGCGTACTGGTGCTAGTATTAGCTGGGTTTTTGATGTTGAAGGTGAAAATGGTTTTCGAGAAAGAGAACTAAAAGTAATTAATGAAATTACAAAAAAACAAGGTATTGTTCTTGCTACTGGTGGTGGATCAATTAAATATCAAGAAAATAGAAATATACTATCTGCTCGAGGTATTGTTGTATATTTAGAAACAACAATTGAAAAGCAATTGATACGTACAAAAAGAGATAAAAAGCGACCTTTATTACAATCTAATATATCACATCGTACTATATTAGAAAATTTAGCTATTGAAAGAAATCCATTATATGAAAAAATTGCTGATTTTAAAATAAATACTGATAGTCAAAGTGCAAAATCTGTTGCATATAATATAGTTCGTTTATTAGAAAAATTATAGTATTTATTGAAATTATAATATTAGAGTAAAAACATTATGGAACAGTTAAAAGTTGTTTTAGGGAAACGTAGTTACCCTATTAGTATTGGTTCAGATACTATTGAAAAAGAGAATATTTTTTATCCTTTAAATCCAGGAAATCAAGCTATGTTAGTTACAAATAAAACATTAGCTAATCTTTTAAAAGATAAAGTATTTTTTAATTTAAGAAAATCAGGTATTAAAATAGATCAAGTAATTATTTCAGATGGCGAACAATTTAAAACTTTAAATGAAGTAGAAATGATAATTTCTGCATTATTAGAAAAAAAACATTCTCGTGATACTACATTAATTGCGTTAGGTGGTGGTGTAATTGGAGATTTAACTGGTTTTTCAGCATCTATTTATCAAAGAGGAGTTCCTTTTATTCAAATTCCAACTACTCTTTTATCTCAAGTAGATGCTTCTATTGGTGGTAAAACTGGAGTAAATCATGTCTTAGGAAAAAACATGATAGGCACTTTTTGGCAACCATCTTCAGTTATTATAGATATTAATTTTTTAAAAACATTACCTTATAATGAATTAATTTCAGGAATATCTGAAATTATTAAATATGCTATTATTTTTGATGAATCTTTTTTTAATTGGTTAGAAAGCAATATTGAAAAAATTTTAGTCTTAGATAATGATGCTATATGTTTTTGTATAAAAAAATGTTGTGAATTAAAGTCAAAAATAATTTCACTTGATGAACGAGAAAAAAATTTTAGAGCATTATTAAATTTTGGACATACATATGGACATGCAATTGAAGCACATTCTGGTTATGGAAATTGGTTGCATGGTGAAGCAATATCAGTCGGTATGATTATGGCGTCTAGAACATCAGAATTACTCGGTTATTTAAAAAAATCAGAGTATAATAGAATACTTTATTTATTTAAAAAAGTTGGACTACCTATTAAAGGACCTAAAAATATGTCTGCAGTTTCATATTTACCATATATGATGCGAGATAAAAAAGTCATATCAGGAGAAATGAGATTAGTACTTCCTATTTCTATAGGTAAAGCAAAAGTTTTTTCTGGAATAGATAAAAATATTATTTTAAGTGCTATTAAAGATGCTCAATAAGTTTTTAAAATAGATTTTTTTAAAAGATAAAATATTTTATTATAAGTCAATAATATATAAGTTAATATTTATATTATTACAATATTTTTAAATTTATATATTGTAAAAAATATGTAATATTTAAGTTATTTTATATATATTTTTTATATTTTTTTGTTTTAAAGTATTTTTTATGTCAAAAAATTAAATAGGAAATTTTATATGAAAAATTTTTTATTATCTTCTTCAATTTTATCTGCTGATTTTTCACGTTTAGGAGAAGATGTAAAAAAAGTTATTGACGCAGGTAGTGATTGGATACATTTTGATGTAATGGATAATCATTATGTTCCTAATTTAACTATGGGTCCAATGATTTTAAAGTCTCTTCGAGATTATAATATTAATGTACCTATTGATGTTCATTTAATGGCTAAACCTGTTGATGATTTAATTCCTAAATTTGCTAAAGCAGGAGCTGATTTTATTACATTTCATCCAGAATCTAGTAATCATATTGATCGTACGTTAAAATTAATTAAAGATAATGGATGTAAAGCAGGTTTAGCATTTAATCCGTCTACTTCATTAAATTTTTTAGATTATATTATAGATAAATTAGATTTAATTTTATTAATGTCAGTTAATCCAGGTTTTGGAAATCAATCATTTTTATCATCTACATTTAAAAAAATACGTGAAGTTAGAAAATGGATTAAATTGAATTCATTAGATATTTTATTAGAAGTTGATGGAGGTATTAAATTAGAAAATATTTCTGAAATAGCTTCTTACGGAGCAAACGTATTTGTTATTGGTTCTGGGATTTTTGATCATTCAGATTATTATAAAATTATTAAAGATATTCGTCGAAAATTAAAACTTTCTAGCTCTAAATTTCTTTATTAATATTTTATTTGGAATCTTAATTTATGTTTACTAATAATAAACCAATATTATTTAGCGCTGTACAACCTTCTGGTAATTTAACTATTGGTAATTATATTGGAACTATACGTCATTGGCCTAAAATGCAAGATAAATATGAATGTTTATATTGTATTGCAGATTTACATGCTTTAACTACAATAGATAAAAAAAAAATAAAAAAATCTGTACTAGATACCTTAGCATTATATTTAGCATGTGGTGTAGATCCTAATAAAAGTATTATTTTTGTTCAATCGCATGTTTATCAACATAGTCAATTAAATTGGATTTTAAGTTGTTTTAGTTATTTTGGTGAATTGTCTCGTATGAATCAGTTTAAAGTTAAAAAACATCAAAATTATATTCAATATACCAATGTTGGATTATTTAATTATCCTATTTTAATGGCTTCAGATATTTTATTATATCAAACCAGTTTTGTTCCAATAGGAAGTGATCAAAAGCAACATTTAGAATTAACATGTAATATAGCTAAGCGTTTTAACTCTTTATATACAGATATTTTTACTATACCTAAACCTATTATCAATAAAAATGGTTCGAAAATTATGTCTTTATTAGATCCTAAAAAAAAGATGTCTAAATCTGATATTAATAAAAATAATGTTATTTTTTTATTGGATGATATTTCTTCTATTTTTTTTAAAATAAAAAATGCTATTACAGATTCAGATATGCCTCCAAAAATATATTATGATATTTTTAAAAAATCTGGAATTTCAAATTTATTAGAAATTCTTTCTGCTTGTACTAATAAAGATATCAGTACTTTAGAAAAAGAATTAAATGGTGTTTTTTATGGTGAATTTAAGAATATTGTAGCTGATTATATATCTAAATTTTTATTTAAGTTACAAAAATCTTATATTAAATATCGTAATGATGAGAATTTTTTAAAAAAAATTATTACAAATGGGGCATTTGAAGCACGATTAAGATCTGAACAAACTTTAAAAAAAGTATTTTCTGTTATAGGAATTAATTAATTTTATATTTAGATAAATAAACCAGAAAATAGTTACATTCTAGTTTATTTATTATTATCTATTAATTCTTATAAGTAAATATAATTTTTATTTTTCTAGAAAATAGTTATATTTTAAGCCAGTTTATTTTTGTAGCTTTTTATAATCAATAAAGATAGAAAAAATACTATACTATATAATAAATTTGCACACATAAGAGTTTCATATAGTCCTTTTTTTTCTACAATAGGACTCGTTATAATAAATGTTAGTAATGTTCCTATTGTTCCAAAAAATAAAATAATGTTAATTAGTTTTGCAGATGGTTTTTTTGTCTGTAATGAAGCTAATGTTATAATAATTGTATAAATAGCACTAGAAAAAAATCCTAAGCTAATAATGGTATATTTCATTATTAAATAGTTTGAATTATGTATATATACATACATAAGTATAGTAGAAATTCCAGATAAAAAAATAAATATATGTTTTAAATTAAAAAATTTTATTATAAAGCTAAAGAACCACATGCCAATCATATAAGACATCCAAAAATCACTGACTAATCTTCCTGTTTTTTTTATATTAATATGCATATTTTCTGTAGCGTATTGAGGAACCCATGAAATAAAACTTAATTGTCCTAAAATATATAACAATGCACAAATAGATAATAATATTACATTTACATTCCATTTTTTAATTATACTAGTATGATATAATATTTTATTTGATTCTGGAAATTTTAAATTAATTGATAAAATAAAAATAAAAAAATAAATTATATCTATACATAAATATATCCAATACCATATAAATTTATTTTCTAATAAATATGCTGTAATAACAGGAAATATCATTCCAGACATACTAAAAAAAGAATCTGTGATTAAGAGTTTTGATCCTCTTATTGATCCTGAATACAATGCTGTAATAATAAAAGTACCAATTGACATTGTAATTCCACTAACTAATCCTAATATAAAAATATTAATAGAAAATAATAATATATTTTTAGAAAGAATGATTCCTAAAACAGAAATAATTGAAAGTATAAATCCAAATATTAGTTGTTTTTTTAGAGAGATAATATTAATTAACCAGGAATTAAGTAAAATAGATATTAAAATTCCTGCATTTAAGAAAGTAAATATGTTACTTATCCGAGATATAGATAAATTAAAATAATTTGCAATATCTCCCATAATCATTCCTGTAACAACTATTAATGCACCTGTGAAAGCATATGAAAAAAAACTAATCCATGTAAGTCCGATTTGGTTAATATTTTTCACTTTTTTTACCTATTTATTTTAAAATTTTTAAGATGTGAAAATTATTAAATTTTTTTGTAATATATTTTTGATTATAGTTTTGATTGTATTAAGATGTGTAAAATCTAAAATAATTTTTTAAAACTATATATAAAATTTATTTACTTATAATTTTGTAGTAAAATAAGTTTAAATTTAATTAAATATAATGTATATTTTAAATCTATAAATTTAATTTTTTTATTTATTAAAAGATTTAATATTGTTTCAATATATTATAAAAAAATAATTTTAATAATTTTATTTTAATAATATCTTTTCTTTTTTTTCAAGAGAGTAAAAATGTATTATTTTGATAAAAAAATTTAAAACGATTTTTTTAGTAGAAGAGTTTATTTTAAAATAAAAAAAATGTTTTAGTATATAGGTGTTATTTTTAAAAATAAATTATTTTATGATAAATTAAAAATTAGTTAAATTAATTTTTTTATTTTTTAAATTTTTTATTAAGTATAAATATATTTCAATTAACTTATTAATAAAAAGTATATAGTTAAAAAATTTTTATATTTAATTTTAAGATAAAAAATTATATTATTTATTTTAAAAATAAAATACAAAATAAATTGGGGAAATAAATGATTTTTCTTTTATTTAAAAGAATTATATTATTATATTTATTTTTTTTTGTTTCTATCACTTCATATGCAGAAATAAAATCGCCTTTTTATATGAAATCTAATGTATCAAATAAAATAAAATTCAAAAATGATCAAGAAAAAATAGGTTATGCATTAGGTGTTTCTTTAGGTAATTATGTAAATCAATCATTTGAAAAACAGAAAAAATTAGGTATTCAAATAGATAAATATACTCTTTTATCAGGAATTCAAGATGCACTTTTAAATCGTTTAAAATTATCAAATCAAGAAATTATTTCAATTCTTGAAAAATTAGAGAAAAAAATTAAAAGTGCTAGTAGAATTGAAATAAAAAAAAATGAAAAAGAAAATTTAATTCAAGGCCATTTATATATGCAAAATTTTTCTAAAATTAAAGGAGCACATAAAACTAAAAGTGGTTTGATGTATATTATAAAAAATTTAGGATCAGGTGAAAATATTAAAGAAGATTCAAAAATTACTGTTCATTATAAAGGAACTTTAATAAATGGAGTTGAGTTTGACAATTCATATAATCGAGGAAAACCTATAACATTTATATTAAAAGATGTAATCTTAGGTTGGCAAGAAGGATTAAAATATATAAAAAAAGGTGGTAAAATTATATTAGTTATACCTCCTCATTTAGGTTATGGAAAAAATAGATTTAATGGAATTCCAGGAAATTCTACTTTAATTTTTGATATAGAGTTAATTAATGTAAAACATGATTAATAAAAAAATAAATTATACAATTCTAGTAACAGGTTCAGCTTATGGAACACAAAACTCAAGTACAGCTTTTTTATTTTCTAAATCACTAATTACAATGGGTCATATATTAAACAGTGTATTTTTTTATTTTGATGGGGTATTAAATGCTAACTACATTAGTCAATCACCTATTGATGAATTTGATTTAATTAAAGGTTGGAGAAGTTTAAATAAAAAATATAATGTTCAATTATATGTATGTTCTAGTGCTGCTTTAAGAAGAGGTATAGTGGAGGATGATAATACATCTAATATTTTAAAAAAAGGTAATTTATCTCCTTGTTTTCAATTAAGTGGATTATTAGAGCTAGGTAATTCTATTAATCTTTCAGATCGTTTAATACAATTTTAAATTATTTTATGAAAAAAATTGCATTTATTTTTTCTCATGCACCACATGGAACTACTTTTGGTAAAGAAGGATTAGATGCTGTTTTAAGTACTTCTAGTGTATTAAATAAAATTAGTTTATTTTTTATTGGTGATGGTGTTTTTCAATTATTAAAAAATTATAAGACAGAGAAGATTTTATCTCGTAATTATACTAATCTATTTTCTATATTATCTCTATATGAAATAAAAAATTTTTATTGTTGTAAATTATCTTTAGTAGAAAGAGGATTAAATTTAAATACTAAATTTACATTAAAAGTAGATATATTAAATTTTCATTTGTTACGTTTAAAATTAGAAAATTTTGATGTAATTCTTAATTTTTAAGGTATTTTTTTATGTTACATACTTTAATGCAATCACCTTATCGAGCAAATATGCATTTAATTTTAAATATATTAAAAAAAAAAGATGATTTTTTGGCTTTACAGGATGGTGTTTTAATTGCTTTAAATAATAGTTTTTTTTTAGATAAAATTCTTTATACTTCAGCAAATTTATATTTAATAAAAGAAGATGTTTATGCTCGTGGTATTATAAATAATATATCTAGCGATTTTACATTGATTAGTTATATGCATTTTGTTTCGTTAACACTTAAAAATAAAACACAAATGATTTGGTAAATTATACTTAATTCCTTTGATTTATATTCCCAGTCTGAAAATTCTACATTATAATATAATCTCGATTTTTTATCTTTTAATTAATTATTAAATTAATTGTATAGGAATTTATATGTCCACAGTAAATCAATTGGTTCGAAAACCTCGTGTACGTAAAATAATTAAAACTAATGTACCTGCATTATCAAATAGTCCTCAAAAAAGAGGAGTGTGTACAAGAGTTTATACGACTACTCCTAAAAAACCTAATTCTGCATTACGTAAAGTATGCCGTGTTAGATTAACTAATGGATTTGAAGTAACAGCATATATCGGAGGAGAAGGTCATAATTTACAAGAACATTCTGTTATTTTAATACGTGGAGGTAGAGTAAAAGATTTGCCTGGAGTTCGATATCATGTTGTTAGAGGCGCTCTAGATTGCGCAGGTGTGAAGGATAGAAAAAAAAGTCGTTCTAAATATGGTGTAAAAAAAACTAAAGTTTAATTATTTAAATTATTAAGGAGTATAATCTATGCCTCGTCGTCGTGTGATTACTGCTCGAAAAATTTTACCAGATCCAAAATTTTCTTCAGAATTATTAGCTAAATTTATTAATATTTTAATGGTAGATGGTAAAAAATCTATTGCTGAAGTTATTGTTTATACTGCATTGAAAAACTTATCTAAACGTACAGAAAAAAAAGAGTTAGAAGCATTTGAAAATGCTTTAGAAAATGTTCGACCTGCTATAGAAGTTAAATCGCGTCGAGTAGGAGGTTCCACATATCAAGTTCCTGTTGAAGTACGTCCAGTTCGTAGAAATGCATTAGCTATGAGATGGATTGTAAATTCAGCACGAAAAAGATCGGATAAATCCATGTCATTACGCTTATCAAATGAATTATATGATGCAATAGATAATAAAGGAGCTGCAGTTAAAAAAAGAGAGGAAGTGCATCGTATGGCTGAAGCAAATAAAGCATTTGCTCATTATCGTTGGTAATTTTTTAAATTTTTTTAATTGATAATATATTAAATATTTTAATTTTATTTAATAATAACAACTTTCAAAAAACTAAAAGTAAAAATTTATTATGTCTCGTACAACACCTATTTCTCAATATCGAAACATTGGAATTAGTGCACATATAGATGCTGGAAAAACTACTACTACAGAAAGAATTCTTTTTTATACTGGGATTAATCATAAAATTGGAGAAGTACATGATGGAGCAGCAACAATGGACTGGATGGAACAGGAACAGGAAAGGGGTATTACTATTACATCTGCTGCTACTACTACTTTTTGGAGTGGAATGGGAAAACAATTTAAACCTCATAGAATTAACATTATTGATACCCCAGGACATGTGGATTTCACTATAGAAGTAGAACGTTCTATGCGTGTCTTAGATGGTGCTGTAATGGTATATTGTGCTGTTGGAGGTGTTCAACCTCAATCAGAAACTGTTTGGAGACAAGCAAATAAATATAATGTACCTCGTTTAGCTTTCATAAATAAAATGGATCGTATGGGAGCAAATTTTTTAAAAGTTGTTCAACAAATAAAAACACGTTTAGGAGGGAATCCTGTACCATTGCAATTAGCAATTGGTTCTGAGGAATGTTTTAAAGGAGTAATTGATTTAATTAAAATGAAAGCAATTGAGTGGCAAGATTTAGATCAAGGTATAACTTTTACTTATAAAGATATTCCATTAGATATGTTAAAAATATCAAATAAATGGCGCCAAAATTTAATTGAATCCGCTGTTGAATCTAATGAAGATCTTATGGAAAAATATTTAAATGGTATTGAATTGTCTGAACAAGAAATAAAATCGGCATTACGTCAGCGTTCTTTAAATAATGAAATTACACTTATTACTTGTGGATCTGCTTTTAAAAATAAGGGAGTTCAAGCATTATTGGATGCAATAATTGAATATTTACCTGCTCCTAATGATATTCAGGATGTAAAAGGCATTTTAAATAATTATAAAAATACTCCTGCCATTAGATCTTCTAATGATCATGCACCGTTTTCAGCTTTAGCATTTAAAATTGCAAGTGATCCATTTGTAGGAAATTTAACATTTTTTCGAGTTTATTCGGGGATAGTTCAATCAGGAGATACTGTATTTAATTCTATTAAATCTCAACGTGAGAGAATTGGTAGAATCGTTCAGATGCATGCTAATAAAAGGGAAGAAATTAAAGCAGTATATGCAGGTGATATTGCAGCTGCAATTGGTTTAAAGGATGTAACTACCGGGGATACGTTATGTGATTTAAATGAACCTATTATATTAGAACGTATGGAATTTCCAGAGCCAGTAATATCAATTTCTTTAGAACCTAAAACAAAAGCTGATCAAGAAAAAATGAGTTTAGCATTGAGTAGATTAGCTAAAGAAGATCCTTCTTTTAGAGTTCATACTGATCAAGAATCTAATCAAACAATTATTTCTGGTATGGGTGAGTTGCATTTAGAAATTATAGTTGATCGCATGAGACGAGAATTTAGTATTGAAGCAAATATTGGAAAACCTCAGGTTGCATATCGTGAGACTATTTTAAATAAAGTAAGTGATATTGAAGGAAAACATATTAAACAATCTGGAGGGAGAGGACAGTATGGGCATGTTGTTATTGAGTTATTTCCTTTAGAACCAGGAGGTCCTGGGTATTCTTTTATTAATGATATCAAAGGCGGTGTTATACCAAATGAATATATATCTGCAATTGATAAAGGTATTCAAGAACAATTAAGATACGGTCCATTAGCTGGATATCCAGTTGTAGATATAGGTGTTCGTCTTTATTTTGGATCTTATCATGATGTAGATTCTTCAGAATTAGCATTTAAACTTGCTGCTTCTATAGCGTTTAAAAATGGTTTTAAAAAAGCTCGACCTATCTTATTAGAACCTATTATGAAAGTTGAAGTTGAAACTCCAGATGATTATATGGGTGATGTTATCGGTGATTTAAATCGTCGACGAGGTATAATTGAAGGTATGAAAGATTTATCTGTTGGAAAAGTTATTAATGCTTGTGTTCCTTTGTCTGAAATGTTTGGATATGCTACTGATTTACGTTCTCAAACTCAAGGAAGAGCTTCTTATTCTATGGAGTTTTTAAAATATATAGAAGCACCATCTAGTGTATCTAATCTAATTATTGAAAAAAAAAATAAATAATTTTTAAAATATATTTTTTAAATATTTTTTAAACATTTTTAATTATTAAAATATATGGAATAAAATAATGTCTAAAGAAAAATTTCAGCGGTTAAAACCTCATATCAATGTAGGAACTATTGGTCATGTAGACCACGGAAAAACCACATTAACCGCAGCAATTACAACAGTCCTTTCAAAAAAATATGGGGGATCAGCTCGTGCTTTTGATCAAATAGATAATGCTCCTGAAGAAAAAGCAAGAGGTATTACAATTAATACTTCTCATGTAGAATATGATACTGAAACAAGACATTATGCACATGTTGATTGTCCTGGACATGCAGATTATATTAAAAATATGATTACTGGTGCAGCTCAAATGGATGGAGCGATTTTAGTAGTAGCAGCTACTGATGGACCAATGCCTCAAACACGTGAACATATTTTACTTGGTAGACAAGTAGGTGTTCCTTACATTATTGTTTTTTTAAATAAATGTGATATGGTGGATGATGAAGAACTGTTAGAATTAGTAGAAATGGAAGTTCGTGATTTATTAACTCAATATGATTTTCCTGGTGATGAAACCCCAATTATTCGTGGATCCGCATTAAAAGCATTGGAAGGAGATCCTATATGGGAATCTAAAATATTAGATTTATCTAATTTTTTAGATAGTTATATTCCTGAACCAAAAAGAGCAATTGATCAACCATTTTTATTACCTATAGAAGATGTTTTTTCTATTTCAGGAAGAGGAACAGTAGTTACTGGTAGAGTTGAAAAAGGAATTGTTAAAGTTGGTGAAGAAGTTGAAATTGTTGGGATTAAGAAAACAACTAAAACTACTTGTACTGGTGTAGAAATGTTTAGAAAATTATTAGATGAAGGTCGAGCTGGTGAAAATGTAGGTGTTTTACTTCGTGGTACTAAACGTGATGAAATTGAAAGAGGTCAAGTTTTAGCAAAACCAGGTAGTATTCATCCACATACTACTTTTGAGTCTGAAGTATATGTTTTATCTAAAGAAGAAGGTGGTAGACATACTCCATTTTTTAAAGGATATCGTCCTCAATTTTATTTTAGAACTACTGATGTTACAGGTTCTATTGAATTACCTAAAGATGTAGAAATGGTTATGCCAGGAGACAATATAAAAATGAAAGTTACTTTAATTCATCCTATTGCTATGGCAGATGGATTACGATTTGCTATACGTGAAGGTGGTCGTACTGTTGGAGCAGGTGTAGTATCTAAAGTGTTAGTTTAATTTTTTATCATTTTATAATTTATACTACACTAAGTTGAATTTATTAAGAAAAGAGTATACAATGCTCTTTTCTTGGTAATATTAATTATATACTTTAGGTTGATTTATTTTAGTAAAAAAAATTTTATAAAATTAAAAAAATGATCTTAAAATACTCCTAATATAGGAGTTATATAAATTTTTCATAAATTGCATCTAATCTCTAATTAGAGAGAAGATAAATTTTTTATTTTTTAATAAAATTGGAGTTCTGGTATAATGCAGAACCAAAGAATTCGTATTCGTTTAAAAGCATTTGATCATAGATTAATTGATCAATCTACTACAGAAATTGTTGAAACAGCTAAAAGAACTGGCGCACAAGTACGTGGTCCTATTCCACTTCCTACTCGTAAAGAACGGTTTACTATTTTAATCTCTCCACATGTTAATAAAGATGCACGTGATCAATATGAAATTCGCACGCATAAGCGTTTGATTGATATAGTAGAACCAACTGAAAAAACTGTTGATGCATTAATGCGATTAGATCTTGCTGCTGGTGTCGATGTTCAAATTAGCTTAGGTTAATTACATAGATATATATGATAAGGTTTTTAAACATGATGGGTTTAATTGGTAAAAAACTTGGTATGACTCGTATTTTTACTAAGGAAGGAAGTTCAATTCCTATTACTATAATTGAATTTAAAGAGAATAGAATTACACAAATAAAAAATATACAAACTGATGGATATTATGCTATTCAAATTACAACAGGTATAAAAAAATTAAATAAACTTAAAAAACCACAAGCTGGTCATTTTTTAAAAGCAGGTGTAGTACCTGGTTATGGTTTATGGGAATTTAAAATAGATAAAAATAAAAATTTTCAATTAGGTCAAAATATTGAAATTAATATTTTTAATAATATTAAGAAAGTAGATATTACAGGTATTTCTAAAGGAAAGGGTTTTTCTGGTACTGTTAAACGTTGGAATTTTCGTACTCAAGATGCTACGCATGGGAACTCTTTATCTCATAGAGCTCCAGGATCTATTGGTCAAAATCAAACTCCTGGTAGAGTTTTTAAAGGTAAAAAAATGGCAGGTCAATTAGGAAATAAACGTATTACAATTCAAAATTTAAATATCATGCGTATTGATAATAAGCGTAATTTACTTTTAGTTAAAGGTTCAGTTCCAGGATCTAGAGGTAGTAATTTGATTGTTAAACCAGCTATTAAGATTTGAGAAATAAGGAATTAAGCATGGAACTAGTAGTCAAAGACGTGCAAAACTCTCTTAGTGTTTCTGAAATCATTTTTTCTCGAGATTTTAATGAAGCTCTAATACATCAAGTGGTTGTTGCTTATTCAGCATCCGCTCGTCAAGGTACAAAAGCACAAAAAAGTCGTGCTGATGTTTCTGGTTCAGGTAGAAAACCATGGCGTCAAAAAGGAACAGGACGTGCTCGAGCAGGTTCTTTTAGAAGTCCAATTTGGCGATCTGGAGGAGTAACATTTGCTGAGAAACCTAAAAAATATTCTCAAAAAGTTAATAAAAAAATGTATCGAGGTGCTTTAAAAAGTATTTTTTCTGAATTAATAAGACAAAAAAGATTAATTATTTTTAAAGATTTTTCATTAAGTGCACCTAAAACTAAGTTATTAGTAGAAAAGTTGAAAGAAATAAATATAAATAATGTTTTTATTATTACTGAAAAATTAGATAATAATTTGTTTCTTGCTTCTAGAAATTTACATTTAGTTGATGTAAAAGATGTTTCTTCCATAGATCCAGTTAGTTTAATTGCTTTTGAAAATGTTCTAATTACTGTTGTTGCTTTAAAAAAAATTGAGGAAATACTTTCATGATTTCTGAAGAGCGTGTTTTCAAAATATTACTTGCTCCACATATTTCTGAAAAGTCTTCTATATTAACAGAAAAATTTAACACTGTTATCATAAAGGTTTTAAAGAATTCTACTAAAGGTGAAATTAAATATGCAATGCAAAAATTATTTAATATAGAAGTAGAAAGTATTAAAACAATATATGTAAAAGGCAAAAAGAAACGTCATTCTAATCGTATTATTTTTAAAAATGATTGGAAAAAAGCTTATATTAAAGTAAAAAAAGGTCAAAGTTTAGATTTCATAGGTAGTGTAGAGTAAGTAGTTAGAGGAAATAATAATGGCAATTATAAAATGTAAGCCAACATCTCCTGGTCGACGTCATGTTATTAAAGTTGTCAATAAGACGTTGTACAAGGGCAAACCAAACTCTTCTCTTATTATGAAAAAAAGTAAAACTGGTGGACGGAATAATAACGGAAGAATTACTACTCGTCATATTGGAGGAGGTCATAAAAGAGCATATCGTATTATAGATTTTAAGAGAAATAAAGATAATATAGATGCAGTTGTAGAGAGATTTGAATACGATCCTAATCGTTCTTCTCATATTGCTTTAATATTATACAAAGATGGTAAAAGAAGCTATATTTTAGCACCTAAAGGCTTAAAGGTCGGGGATACTATAAAATCAGGACTGCATGTTCCTATTCAAATAGGAAACACTTTGCCAATTAAAAATATTCCTGTTGGTTCATTTATTCACAATGTAGAAATAAAACCAGGTAAAGGAGGTCAAATTGCTCGTTCAGCAGGTAACTATGTACAATTAGTTGCATGTGATAAAAATTATGCAACTTTAAGATTAAGATCTGGTGAAATGAGAAGAACTGAATCTAATTGTCGTGGGACAATTGGAGAGGTAGGTAATTCTGAGCATATGTTAAAAGTTTTAGGAAAAGCTGGTGCTTCTCGTTGGATTGGAATTCGTCCTACTGTTCGAGGTACAGCTATGAATCCAGTTGACCATCCTCATGGTGGTGGTGAGGGTAGGAATTTTGGTAAACATCCAGTAACTCCCTGGGGTATTCAAACTAAAGGTAAAAAGACTCGAAAAAATAAACGTACTGAAAAATTTATTTTACGTCATCGTCATAAATAACTTTATAGGTGTATTTTATGCCACGTTCTTTAAAAAAAGGTCCTTTTATTGATCTTAGTTTATTTAAAAAAGTAGAGAAAGCAGTTAAATTAAATGATAAAAAACCTCTAAAAACTTGGTCTAGACGTTCAACAATTTTTCCAAATATGGTTGGTTTAACAATATCTGTACATAATGGACGCCAGCATATTCCAATTTTTATTACTGAAGAAATGGTTGGGCATAAACTAGGCGAATTTTCTTTAACACGTACTTATAGAGGACATACTGCAGATAAAAAAGTGAAAAAACGTTAGAAAATAAGAGGCATTCATGGAAATTTTAGCTCGATATCGAAAAGCCCGTTCTTCTGCTCAAAAAGTTCGTTTAATAGCAAATTTAATTCGTGGTAAAAAAGTATCAAAAGCATTAAATATATTAAAATTTAATAACAAAAAAGCATCAATTTTAGTTAAAAAAGTATTAGAATCAGCTATGGCAAATGCAGAACATAACAATGGTATTGATATAGATCAATTAAAAATAAAAAAAATATTTATTGACGAAGGATCAACAATGAAAAGAATGATGCCACGTGCTAAAGGAAGAGCAGATCGTATTCTAAAACGTACTAGTCATATTACTATCATTGTTTCTGATTGTTAATATTTTGGAGAATAAATAATGGGTCAAAAAGTCCATCCCAATGGTATGCGATTAGGAATAATAAAAAAATGGAATTCTGTATGGTTTTCAAATACTAAAGAATTTGCAGATAATTTAGATAGCGATTATAGAGTTCGTAAGTTTTTAATGAAAGAATTAATAAAAGCTTCAGTATCACGTATTACTATTGAAAGACCTGCAAAAAGTATTCGAGTTACTATTTATACAGCTAGACCAGGTATTGTTATAGGAAAAAAAGGAGAAGATGTAGAAAAATTAAGGATGATTATTTCTAAAATAACTGGTGTTCCAGCTCAAATTAATATTTCTGAAATTCGAAGACCAGAATTAGATGCAAAACTTGTCTCAGAAAGCATTACTTCTCAATTAGAACGAAGAGTAATGTTCAGAAGAGCTATGAAAAGATCTGTTCAAAATGCTATGAGACAAGGTGCTAAAGGTATTAAAATCGAAGTAAGTGGTAGATTAGGTGGTGCAGAAATTGCTCGTAGAGAATGGTATAGAGAAGGTAGAGTACCATTGCATACGCTTCGTGCAAATATTGATTATAGTGTTTCAGAAGCTCATACAACTTATGGTGTAATAGGAGTTAAAGTTTGGATTTTTAAAGGTGAAATATTAGGTGGGATGCCAGCTATTGAACAATTAGAAAAAAAATCTTCTATTCAACCAAAGAAGCAGCATCGCAAAAATCGAAAATAGGAGAATTTTCTTATGTTGCAACCAAAACGCACTAAATTTCGAAAAATGCATAAAGGTCGAAATCGTGGGCTCGCAATTGGTAGTAATATTAATTTTGGTATTTTTGGTTTAAAAGCAGTGGATCGAGGACGTTTAACAGCAAGACAAATTGAATCTGCACGTAGAACTATAACACGTTATATAAAAAGACAAGGAAAAGTTTGGATACGTATTTTTCCTGATAAACCCATTACACAAAAACCATTAGAAGTTAGAATGGGAAAAGGAAAAGGTAATGTTGAATATTGGGTCGCTCTAGTTCAACCAGGTAAAGTTCTCTATGAATTAGATGGTATATCTGAAGAGGAATGTCGTATTGCATTTAAATTAGCTTCAGCAAAATTACCTATAAGAACTACTTTTGTAACTAAAATGGTGATGTAATGAAGGTATTATTAAAACTTCGTGAAAAGAATTCAAATGATTTACATATAGAACTTATACAATTATTACGAGAACAATTTAATTTGCGTATGCAATCTGCTTCTGGGAAATTAAAGCAATCGCATTTATTACGACAAGTAAGACGTAATATCGCACAAGTAAAAACAATTTTATCTGAAAAAGGTCGCTTTAAATAATGGAAAAAATTCGTATTTTGCAAGGTCGTGTAATTAGCAATAAAATGCAAAAATCAGCTATTGTTTTAATTGAACGTTTTGTTAAACATAAAATTTATAAAAAATTTATTAAAAAAACAACAAAGTTAAACATTCATGATAAAAATAATGAATGTTCTGTAGGTGATTTAATAGATATTAAAGAATCTAAACCTATTTCTAAAACTAAATCCTGGATTTTATTTCGTATTGTTAAAAAGAATATTTTTTAAAACATGTTAAAACATGATCAAACTTATGTCTGTTCATGTTTTTAATTATTAAAATTATTAATTTTATTTATTTTTTTAGTTAATATTAAAGTTAATATTTAAATATATTTTTTATTTGGAATTTTATAAATATGATTCAAGAACAAACAATTTTAAATGTAGCTGATAATTCTGGTGCACGTTCAGCTATGTGTATAAAAGTATTAGGCGGATCGAGAATTCGTTATGCTAAAATCGGTGATATAATTAAAATTACAGTAAAGGAAGCAATACCTAGAGGAAAGGTAAAAAAAGGAGAAGTATTAAAAGCTGTAATTGTTAGAACTAAAAAAGGAGTAAGAAGATCAGACGGTTCTGTTATTCGATTTGATAATAACTCTTGTGTTATTTTAAATAATAATGAACAACCTATTGGAACACGTATTTTTGGACCTGTAACTCGAGAATTAAGAAATGATAAATTTATGAAAATTATTTCATTAGCGCCTGAAGTATTATGATATTTAGATAAATTAATGATAATACAAGGAATACATATAATGACATTAAAATTTCGTCAAAATGATCAAGTAGTTATTTTAACAGGAAAAGAAAAAGGAAAAAAAGGTATTATTAAAAACTTTGTCTCTCATGATAAAGTGATTATTGAAGGTTTAAATTTAGTGAAAAAACATCAAAAACCTATCCCTTCTCAAAATAAAAGTGGTGGTATTCTAAAAAAAGAAGCTCCTATACATATTTCAAATATTGCTATTTTAAATCCTGAATCTAAAAAATTAGATCGTATTGGTTTTAAATTTGAAAAAGGTAAAAAAGTTCGTTTTTTTAAATCAAATGGAAAAACGGTTTAGATATAGTTAATAGATTTTGGAGTAATTAATGACTGCATTATATAGTTATTATCAAAAAGAAATAGTTAAAAAACTCATGCTTAAATTAAATTATAATTCTGTTATGCAAGTTCCTAGAATTGATAAAATTACTTTAAATATGGGTGTTGGTTCAGCTTCTTCAGATAAAAAAGTTTTAGAAAATGCTGTATTAGATTTAACTTTGATATCTGGGCAAAAACCAATTATTACTAAAGCAAGAAAATCTGTGGCTGGATTTAAAATTAGAAAAGGTTATCCGATTGGTTGCAAGGTAACTTTACGTGGTAAAAGAAAATGGGATTTTTTTGAACGTTTAATTTTTATTTCAATTCCTCGTATTCGAGATTTTAGAGGTTTATCAATTAATTCTTTTGATGGTCAAGGAAATTATAGTTTAGGTATACGTGAACAAATTATTTTCCCTGAAATTGATTATGATAAAATCGATCGTATTCGTGGTTTAGATATTACTATTACCACTACTGCTAAATCTAATGAAGAAGGTTATTTGTTATTATCTTCGTTTAATTTTCCTTTTCGAAAATAGTATAAATAAGGTTATTTAATGGCTAAACAATCTATGAAAGCACGTGAATTAAAACGTATAAAATTATCTAATAAATTTTATGCTCAACGTAAAGCATTAAAAAATATTATAAAAAATATTAATTTATCCGAAGAAGAACGTTGGAATGCTGTACTGAAATTACAGCGATTCCCTCGTGATTCAAGCCCATCTCGACAAAGAAATAGATGTCGTCAAACAGGTCGTCCATATGCTTTTTTACGAAAATTTGGTCTTAGTCGTATTAAAGTTAGAGAAGCTGCAATGAAAGGTGAAATTCCTGGTTTAAAAAAAGCTAGTTGGTAAAAATTATTTAGGAGATATAAAAATGAGTATGCAAGATCCAATATCTGATATGTTAACACGTATTAGAAATGGACAGTCAGCTAATAAATATTCTGTTAAGTTACCTGCTTCTAAATTAAAAAATTCTATAATAAAATTATTAAAAAAAGAAGGTTATATTACTGATTACATAAAAAGTAAAAATAAATTAGAAGTAGAAATTGTTTTAAAATATTTTAAAGGTAAACCTGTAATAGAAATGATTAAAAGAGTTAGTCGACCAAGTTTACGTGTATATAAAAATAAGAATAATTTACCAAAAGTTATGGCTGGATTAGGAATAGCTATAATCTCTACTTCATATGGCATCATGACAGATCAAACTGCTCGAAAACTTGGTTTTGGTGGTGAAGTTATATGTTATATAGCTTAAAGGAGGAAAAATGTCTCGTATTGCTAAGCGTCCAATTTCTATTCCTGAAGATATTCAAATTATATTAAAAGAACAATTAATATCTATTCAAGGAAAATATGGTCATCTTTCACGTATAATTCATCCTTCAGTTGAGATGATACTTTTAAATAAACAAATTACTTTTAAAGCACGTTTAGGATTTTCTGATGGTTGGGCGCAAGCTGGAACATCTAGAGCACTAGTTTATTCAATGATAATAGGGGTTTCGAAGAAATTTAGTAAAAAATTACAATTTTCTGGAGTAGGGTACCGTGTATCAATAAAAAAAGATAATATTATTAGTATGTCAATAGGATATTCTCATTCAGTTATTTATTCTTTGCCTCCTGATATTGAAGCAGAAAACCCATCTTCTACAGAGATTATTATAAAAGGAATAGATAAACAATTAGTTGGTCAAGTTGCATCTAATTTAAGATCTTATCGAAAGCCAGAACCATATAAAGGTAAAGGTATTCGATACTTTAATGAGAATATACGTGTAAAAGAGGCTAAAAAAAAGTAAAATGATTATTTCTAAAAATTTTAAGATAAATGCACGTATACGTCGATTAAAAAAAACACGTTGCAAAATGAAATCATTAGGTGTTACGCGTTTAGTTGTTCATCGTACTTCACGTCATATATATGCTCAAATTATTTCTTCTGAATCAAAAGTTTTAGCTTATGCTTCAACTTTAGAAAGAAAAATTAAATCTAATTTAAAATATACGGGAAATAAAGAAGCTGCAAAAACTATCGGTAAAATTATTGCAAAGCGATCATTATCTTGTGGTATTTCAAATGTTTCTTTTGATCGTTCTGGGTTTAAATATCATGGACGTATAAAAGAATTAGCAGATTCTGCTAGAAATTTTGGATTAACGTTTTAAGGTATAAAAAAATGGTTAATATTGATAAAAAAAATAGTGGTGAATTACAAGAAAAGTTAATTACAGTAAATCGTGTTTCTAAAACAGTTAAAGGCGGTCGGGTTTTTTCGTTTACTGCTTTAACAGTTGTTGGAAATGGAAATGGACGTGTTGGTTTTGGATATGGAAAAGCTCGTGAAGTACCAGCTGCTATTCAAAAAGCAATGGAAAAAGCAAGACGTAATATGATTAGTATACCATTAATTAATAGAACTTTACAGCATCCTCTTAAAGGATCTCATACTGGTTCTAATATATTTATGAAGCCAGCATCAGATGGAACTGGGATTATTGCTGGAGGCGCTATGCGAGCAGTTTTAGAAGTCGCTGGTATACATAATGTATTGGCTAAAACATATGGTTCAACTAATCCTATTAATGTTGTTCGTGCAACTATGCATGGTTTAATTAATATGAAATCTCCTGAAATAGTAGCAGCTAAAAGAAATAAGACTATTAAAGAGATATATAAATAAGGTAGATATGAATTTATGAAAACTATTAAGATTACTCAGATTAAAAGTATAATAGGTAGAATTCCTATTCATAAAAAAACGTTATTTGGATTAGGATTAAGGTATATTGGTCATACTGTTACCCTGCAAGATACTCCATCAATTAGAGGTATGATTAAAAAAATATCTTATATTTTAAAAATACAGGAGTAAAAATGCATGTATTTAAATACTTTATCTCCATCAATTGGATCTAAAAAAATTAAAAAACGATTAGGTCGAGGGATTGGTTCTGGTTTTGGAAAAACTGCAGGTAGAGGGCATAAAGGGCAAAAATCTAGATCTGGTAGTCATATACGTCGTGGTTTTGAAGGTGGTCAAATGCCTTTATATAGAAGACTTCCTAAATTTGGATTTAATTCCAGAAAAAAAAATATCACTAAAGAAGTAAGATTATCTCAAATTTCAAAACTTGATACAAATATAATTGATTTAATAATTTTGAAAGAAAAAAATATTATTAATAAAAATATTAAATTTGTTAAAATTATTCTCTCAGGAGAGGTAAAAAAACCTTTAATATTACGTGGTTTACGTGTTACTCGAGGTGCTCGTTTAATAATTGAAAACAATGGTGGTAAAATTGAAGGATAATTAGTAAATAATGATTAGCAAATTAGGAATAAATTTTAAAAATTCTAAAAATAGTATTATTGAGTTAAAAAATAGAATTATTTTTTTAATAATTGCATTAGTAATTTTTCGTATTGGTTCTTTTATACCTATACCTGGAATTGATACTACAATTTTATCTAAGATATTAAATAATCAAAAAGGTACTATTTTTGAAATGTTTAATATGTTTTCTGGTGGTGCTCTTAATCGTGCATCTATTTTTGCTTTAGGTATTATGCCATATATATCAGCATCTATTATTGTTCAATTATTAACTCTGGTTATTCCTTTTTTATCTGAAATTAAAAAAGAAGGAGAAACAGGTAGATATAAAATTAATCAATACACAAGATATGCAACATTAATTTTATCATTTTTCCAATCATTTGGAATTATTACAAGTTTATCTAGTATATCTAGTGTACGTCCTATTATTATTCATGTAGATTTTTATTTTTATTTTACTTCTATTATAATATTAGTAACTGGCACTATGTTTTTAATGTGGTTAGGAGAATTAATTACAGAATGTGGAATTGGAAATGGAATTTCTATAATAATTTTTACAGGTATAATTGCTGGTCTTCCATCTGCTATTGTACATACAATTGAGCAAACTAGACAAGGGTATTTACATTTATTTTTATTTTTTTGTATTTTAATATTAATTTTTTTAGTTGTTTTTTTAGTTGTTTTTATTGAACGTAGTCAGAGAAAAATTATTGTTCATTATGCTCAACGTCAAAAAGGTCGTCGTATTTATTCTACACAAAGCACTCATTTACCTCTTAAAGTAAACATGTCTGGTGTAATACCTGCAATTTTTGCTTCTAGTATTGTTTTGTTTCCTGCAACTATTATATCCTGGTTTGGAATAGATAAAAAATGTGGTTTTTTAAAAACTATTTCAATTTATTTTCAACCTAATCAACCATTATATTTATTTTTATATATTGTATCTATTATCTTTTTTTGTTTTTTTTATACTGGACTAGTATTTAATCCTCGTGAAACAGCTGATAATTTAAAAAAATCTGGAGCTTTTATTTCTGGAATCAGACCAGGAGAGCAAACAGCTAAATATATTGATAAGATAATGCTGAGATTGACATTATTTGGTTCATTATATATCACATTTATTTGTTTAATACCAGAATTTATGAGAAGTGCGATGAATGTATCATTTTATTTTGGTGGGACTTCATTATTAATTGTAGTTGTTGTAATTATAGATTTTATTGCACAAGTACAGACTTTAATAATGTCTAGTCAATATGAATCTATATTAAAAAAATCTAAATTAAATTAAATTTTTTTAATAAAAAAGGACATGTTTAATGAAAGTTAAAGCTTCTGTTAAAATACTTTGTAGAAATTGTAAAATTATACGACGTAATAATGTTGTAAGAGTTATTTGTAAAAATGATCCTAAACATAAACAACGTCAAGGTTAAATTAAAATAAAATATTTAAAATAAAAAATATTTTATATTTTAAAAATTTTAATATATTAATTAGTTTTATAAAATTAAAGGATTATATAAGATGGCTCGTATTGCTGGTATTAATATTCCTGAGAATAAACATATTTTAATTGCATTAACAAAAATATACGGTATTGGTAAAAAGCGTTCTAAAATTATTTGTATGAATTCAAAGATTTCAGAGACTATAAAAGTTATTGATTTAAAAGAATCAGATATTGAACTTTTAAGAGAAAATATTTCTAAATATATTGTTGAAGGTGACTTAAGAAGAGAAAAAACTTTAAATATTAAACGTTTAATTGATCTTAATTGCTATCGAGGTACACGTCATCGAAAACATCTTCCTGTTCGAGGACAAAGAACTAAAACGAATGCTCGTACTTGCAAAGGCCCTAGAAAGGCAATAAAAAAATAATTCAGGTAATTTAAATTATGGTAAAAAATTCAGTTGTTAAAACAAAAAAACGTATAAAAAAACAAATAAACGATGGAATAGCACATATTCATGCTTCATTTAATAATACAATTGTGACTATTACTGATCGACAAGGAAACTCTCTAGGTTGGGCTACATCTGGAGGTTCTGGATTTAGAGGATCTCGAAAATCCACTCCTTTTGCAGCACAAGTTGCTGCTGAACGTTGTGCAAAAATGGTTAAAGGTTATGGTATAAAAAATTTAGAAGTTATGGTAAAAGGACCTGGTCCTGGAAGAGAATCAACTATTAGAGCATTAAATGCAGCTGGATTTCGTATTACAAATATTACTGATGTTACACCTATACCTCATAATGGTTGTCGTCCGCCTAAAAAACGTCGTGTTTAATTTTTTTTATAGATTATTAGGAGAATAAAATGGCAAAATACTTAGGTCCAAAATTAAAATTAAGTCGACGTGAAGGTACTGATTTATTTTTAAAATCTGGATTTCGTTCAATAGAATCAAAGTGCAAGTTAGAACATCCTCCTGGACAACATGGTACACGTAAACCTAGACTATCCGATTATGCTATTCAATTACGTGAAAAACAAAAAGTACGTCGTCTTTATGGTATTTTAGAGAAGCAATTTAGAATATATTATAAAAAAGCTTCTCGTTTAAAAGGTAATACTGGAGAAAATTTATTAAAAATTTTAGAAAGAAGACTTGATAATGTTGTTTATCGAATTGGTTTTGGATGCACTCGTTCTGAAGCGAGACAACTAATAAGTCATAAATCTGTTAAAGTTAACGATCATATTGTTAACATTGGATCATATCAAGTATCCCCTAACGATCGAATATCTATCAGGGAAAAATCTAAAAATCAATCTCGAATTAAAGCAGCTTTAGAGTTAACTGAACAACGAGAAAAACCAATTTGGATTGAGGTAAATACTGATAAAATGGAAGGTATTTTTAAAAGATTTCCTGAACGTTCAGATTTATCTGCAGAAATTAATGAGCATTTAATTGTAGAACTTTATTCTAAGTAATAAGTTTTTTTACTAGATATATAGGTTGATTATGCAGAATTCTATTATAGATTTTTTAAAACCACGTTTAGTTGATATTGAACAAATCACTCCAACTCATACTAAAGTAACATTAGAGCCTTTAGAACGAGGATTTGGGCACACACTTGGAAATGCATTACGTAGAATTTTGCTATCTTCTATGCCAGGATGTGCAGTTACTGAAGTTGAAATCGATGGTGTTCTACATGAATATAGTACTAAAGAAGGAGTTCAAGAAGATATTTTAGAAATTTTACTAAATTTAAAAGATTTAGCAGTTAAATTACATAAAAAAGATGAAGTTTATATGACTATTAATAAATCAGGTATTAGTTGTGTGACTGCATCAGATATTATACATGATAATGATGTTGAAATTATAAAACCAAACCATGTAATTTGTCATTTAACAGATCATCATGCTTCAATTAAAATGAAAATTAAAGTACAGCGTGGAAGAGGTTATATTCCAGCTTCCGCTCGGGTACATTCAGAAGAAGAATCAAGACCAATTGGTTGTTTATTAGTTGATGCATGTTATAGTCCTATAGATCGTATTGTTTATAATGTTGAAGCTGCAAGGGTGGAACAAAGAACTGATTTAGATAAACTCATTATTGAAATGAAAACTAATGGTACAATTGATCCTGAAGAAGCTATAAGACGTGCAGCTACTATTTTATCAGAACAGTTAGAAGCGTTTGTTGATTTAAGAGATGTAAAAGAGCCTGAAATAAAAGAAGAAAAACCTGAATTTGAACCTATTTTATTACGTCCTGTAGATGATTTAGAACTAACTGTTCGATCAGCTAATTGTTTAAAAGCTGAATCTATACATTATATAGGTGATTTAGTACAAAAAACTGAAGTAGAACTTTTAAAAACTCCTAATTTAGGTAAAAAATCATTAACTGAAATTAAAGATATATTAGCTTCTAGAAATTTATCTCTTGGGATGAAATTAGAAAAATGGCCTCCCTCAAATATTTTAGAAGAATAACTTTATTTAATGAAATAATATATTTTATTACATAGGTAAAATTATGCGACATCGTAAAATAGGCCGTAAATTAAATTGTAATAGTAGTCATCGTAATGCTATATTCAAAAATATGGCGTGTTCTTTTTTTCTTAATGAAATTATAAAAACTACATTATCTAAAGCAAAAGAGCTTCGTCGAATTGTTGAACCTATGATTACATTTTCAAAAATAGATAGTGTTTCAAGAAGAAGAATATTATTTGCAAAAACTAGAAATAATGAAGTTGTAACTAAATTATTTAAAAATTTAGGTCCTATGTTTTATAAAAGATGTGGTGGTTATACACGTATTTTAAAATGTGGTTTTCGTTCTGGTGATAAAGCTCCTATGGCTTATATTGAATTAGTTGATCGTGTTAAAAAAAATACAAAAAAAGATAATATTAGAAATTAATAGTTTTTAGATAAAATAAAATTATTTCATAGCAAACGGATTAGCCGTTTGCTTATAAAAATTATAATATTATTAAAATAATATTTTTCCAATTTTAAAATTATTTTTATTTGAAGTGATTATTTGTTGAATATTTAAAATATTTTTTCCAGGAAATTGTATTTTTTCAATATTTAAAATATCTTGTTTGGTTTCTATTTGAATTCCTTTTTTATTAATAGAAATAATTCTACCTGTTGTATTTTTGCAAGGTCCATTTTTTATTATACTTGCTTGCCAAACTTTAATATGTATATTATTTAAAACAAAATAACATATTGGCCAAGGATTAAACGCACGTATCAATCTTTCTAAAAATTTAGCATTTTTATTTGAATTTAATAATGCTTCTTTTTTTAAAATTTTTTTTGAAAAAGTAGCATATTGTTCATTTTGTTTTTTTGATGAATCTATATTATTATCTATTTTATATAATGCATCTAATAATGTTTGAATACCGAGTTTTGACAATTTATTAGATAATTTTTTTGTTGTATCAGTGATTTTTATTTCACATTCATTTGAAGTTATAATATCACCAGAATCAACTTTATCATTCATCTTAATTACACTAATTCCAGTTTTTTTATCTCCAAATAGAATTGCGGATTGTATTGGTGTTGGACCTCTCCATCTAGGTAGTAAAGAAGCGTGTACATTAATACATCCTTTTTTAAATATAGATAATATTATTTGAGGTATTATTTTTCCATATGCAACAACTATCATAATATCTGCTTGAAAATTTAATATAATTTTGTAAAATTTTTCATTATTTAAATTTAATGGTTGTAAAACTGGAAGATTATTTTTTATAGCTAATTGTTTCACAGGAGAAAAAATGATTTTTTGACCCCTTCCAAATGGTCGATCTGGTTGAGTAATTACAGCTATTATATTATAATTATATTTTATTAATGCAGATAAATGTTTTTCAGAAAAATTTGCTGTTCCGGCAAAAATAATTTTTAATTTTTTCAAATTAGTTTTTATCCTTTAACATAATTTTTTTATTTATTTTTCTAATTTTTTTCTTAATTCTTTCTTGTTTTAATAATGATAAATAATCTATAAATAATTTTCCTTTTAAATGATCGATTTCGTGTTGTATACAAACGGATAATATTGATTTAGCTTCTATTTCTATTAAATTTCCATATAAATTTATAGCTTTTACTTTAATGTATTTTGAACGTGGTATAAATGCACGATATTCTGGAATAGATAGGCATCCTTCTTCAATACTAATATTACCTTTTTTTTCAATGATTTCAGGATTAATAAGTATTAAATATGGTTTTTTATTATTATTATTACTTCTTACAACTATAATTTGTAATGGAATGTTAACTTGTGTAGCAGCTAATCCAATTCCTTCTTTTTTATACATAGTATCTAACATATCATATGATATTTTTTTTATTTCTTTTGTAATTTTATTAATGGGTTTTGCAATAATTTTTAATCTTGAATCTGGATATTGTAATATTTTTAAAACAGACATATATTTGTTATATTATTATAAAATTATTTAATTTTATAGTATAAACTTTTTTAGTATTTTTTAGAAATTTTTTCTTAAAAAAGATTATAGTTTTAATAATTTTAAATAAAAAATATATTGTTCATTTTATATATAGAATTTTTTATATATATAAAGTAAGAAAGAATATATTATTAAATATTTAAATTTATAATGTATAATTGAGGATATAATGTTTGAAATATTAATATATTTATTTGAAACTTATGTTCATAACAAATCAGAAATATCTATTAATTATGAAAGTCTTACAAATGATTTATCAAATATTGGTTTTCAAAAAAAAGATATTTATAATGCTTTACTTTGGCTAAAGAATTTATCTTGTTATAAAAAAAATAGTATTTCTCCTATTAATTTAGCTTCAGATCAAATTTCAACACGAATATATGATCCAGAAGAATTATTAAAATTTAATGTTGATTGTCGTGGTTTTATGCTTTTTCTAGAGCAATTAGAGATATTAACATTAGATATACGTGAAATGTTAATTGAAAAAATTATGGCTTTAGAAGATACTGAATTAAATCTTGAAGATTTAAAATGGATTATTTTAATTATATTATTTAATGTTCCAGGATATGAAGTTGTATATAAAAAACTTGAGAATTTATTATTTAATTTTAAAACAGAAATTATACATTAAAATTATATATTAAATAAAAAAATAAATAATATTTCTTAGGGAATTACTGTATGAGTAAAAATTTTCACTTGAATTCATTAATTTCTTGTATACAACATTTATATTCCAAAAAAGTAATTGCCTATCCTACAGAATCAATGTTTGGATTAGGTTGCGATCCAGATAGTAAAAAAGCTGTTAGAAATTTATTAATTCTAAAAAAAAGAAGCATAGAGAAAGGTTTTATATTAGTATCTTCTAACTACAAACAAATAAAAAAATATATTGATGAAACAAAAATATCAATTAATCAAAAAAAAATTATGTTTAAATTATGGCCAGGTCCAGTTACTTTTTTATTACCATCTAATCCTCTAGTACCGTATTGGTTGACTGGTCGGTTTAATACTATAGCAGTTCGTATTAGTAATCATTTTAGTATTATTAAATTATGTAATATTTTTGGAAAACCATTAATATCTACAAGTGCAAATTTTTCAAATATGCCTCCATGTCGTACAAAAAGGGATGTTTTGAAAAATTTTGGTGAAAAATTTCCATTACTTAATGGAAAAATAGGAAATGAAAAAAATCCTTCTAAGATAATTAATATTATTGATGGAAAATTAATTCGTTATGTATAAAGATCAAATTAAAAATTTTAATTATGCTTTATTTGGAAATCCTGTTAATCATAGTCAATCACCTAAAATTCATGATTATTTTTCAAAACAAACAGAAATTTTTCATATTTATAAGGCAATTAATATTCCATTAAATAAATTTTCTTTAATAGTATCAAATTTTTTTAAAAATAATATTAAAGGGGCCAATGTTACATCTCCATTTAAGAAGGAAGCATATTTTTTTTCTAATAAATTGACTAAGAGAGCTAAAATTGCTCAATCTGTTAATACATTAAAAAAATTAAATGATTCATGTATTTTAGGGGATAATACTGATGGGATTGGTTTGTTATCTGATTTAAATAGATTAAAATTTATAAAAAAAAATTTTTCTGTATTAATATTAGGTGCTGGAGGTGCAGTAAAAGGAGTTTTATTACCAATTTTATCATTAGGATGTAAAGTTTATATTTTAAATAGAACTTTTTCAAATGCTTTAAAATTAGTTAACCAATTTAATCAATATGGTAATATTCAAGTATTTAAAAAAAGTGATTTAAAAGATAGTTTTTTTGATTTAGTTATTAATGGAGTTTCTAGAAATATTCAATTTAATAGTGAGATTCCAATTCATTTATTTTCTTCTAAAACTTTTTTTTACGATATGAATTATAGTTCTAAAAATACATATTTTATTGATTATTGTATAAGGTTAGGAAGTAAATATATTTCTGACGGTACTGGAATGTTAGTTTTTCAAGCTGCTTATTCTTTTTTAAATTGGCATAATATATTACCTAAAACAGATTATATTATTAATATTTTAAATAAAAAATAATTTTTTATATATTTTATTTATATAAAAAATACTTGACTTTTTTTTTGATCTGTATTATTTATTATTATAATAAATATTATTTTTTAAATTAAAAAAGTCCCCTTCGTCTAGAGGTTAGGACATCGCCCTTTCACGGCGGCAACAGGGGTTCAAATCCCCTAGGGGACGAAATAAGATATTTTTTAAAATTAAGTATATACTAATTTAAATTATTATGTTATCCTTATATCCTTAAAAAAATCTTTAAAAAATTTTACATCAAAGCTCTTTAAAAATTCGGAAAACAAGCATTTTTATTAAAAAACACCTGTGGGTTGTAAGGTTAAGCAAATAAGCGTATATGGTGAATGCCTTGGCAGTCAGAGGCGATGAAGGACGTGCTAATCTGCGAAAAGCGTCGGTAAGCTGATATGAAGCGTTATAGCCGTCGGTATCCGAATGGGGAAACCCGATACATTTTTTGTATCATTATTAATTGAATCAAATAAATTAATAAAGCAAACCAAGGGAACTGAAACATCTAAGTACCTTGAGGAAAAGAAATCAACCGAGATTCCCTAAGTAGTGGCGAGCGAAAGGGGAAAAGCCCAGAACTATAATCAATATATTTTATAGTAGAATGATTTTGGAAAAGTCAGCAATATATGGTGATAGCCCAGTATACGAAATGAAATATATTGTGAGTTCGAAAAGTAGAGCGGGACACGAGAAATCCTGTTTGAATATGGGGGGACCATCCTCCAAGGCTAAATACTCCTGACTGACCGATAGTGAACTAGTACCGTAAGGGAAAGGCGAAAAGAACCCCGGCTAGGGGAGTGAAATAGAACCTGAAACCGTATACGTACAAGCAGTGGAAGCATTTGGAAATATTTAAATGTGACTGCGTACCTTTTGTATAATGGGTCAGCGACTTGTGCTCTGTAGCAAGGTTAACTGAATAAGGGAGCCGAAGGGAAACCGAGTCCTAAATAGGCGTTAAGTTGCAGGGTACAGACCCGAAACCCGGTGATCTAGCCATGGGCAGGTTGAAGGTTGGGTAAAACTAACTGGAGGACCGAACCGACTGATGTTGAAAAATCAGCGGATGACCTGTGGTTAGGGGTGAAAGGCCAATCAAACCGGGAGATAGCTGGTTCTCCCCGAAAGCTATTTAGGTAGCGCCTCGTGAATTCATCTTCGGGGGTAGAGCACTGTTTCGGTTAGGGGGTCATCCCGACTTACCAATCCGATGCAAACTCCGAATACCGTAGAATGTTATCACGGGAGACACACAGCGGGTGCTAACGTTCGTTGTGGAGAGGGAAACAACCCAGACCGCCAGCTAAGGTCCCAAAATTATAGTTAAGTGGGAAACGATGTGGGAAGGCATAAACAGCCAGGATGTTGGCTTAGAAGCAGCCATCATTTAAAGAAAGCGTAATAGCTCACTGGTCAAGTCGGCCTGCGCGGAAGATTTAACGGGGCTCAAACTATATACCGAAGCTGCGGCAGCTAAAAATTAATTTTTTTGTTGGGTAGGGGAGCGTTCTGTAAGCTGTAGAAGATATATTGTAAAATATATTGGAGGTATCAGAAGTGCGAATGCTGACATGAGTAACGATAAAGCAGGTGAAAAACCTGCTCGCCGAAAAACCAAGGTTTCCTGTCCAACGTTAATCGGGGCAGGGTGAGCCGACCCCTAAGGCGAGGCTGAAAAGCGTAGTCGATGGGAAACAGGTTAATATTCCTGTGCTTAGTTTTATTGCGAAGGGGGGACGGAGAAGGTTAGGTTATCCAGGTGACGGTTTATCCTGGTTTAAATGTGTAGGTATGATAATTAGGCAAATCCGGTTATCTTTAATCTGAGGCATGATGACGAATCATTACGGTGATGAAGTAACTAATACCATACTTCCAAGAAAAGCCTCTAAGCTTCAGATAAATCTAAATCGTACCCAAAACCGACACAGGTGGTTAGGTAGAGAATACTAAGGCGCTTGAGAGAACCCAGGTGAAGGAACTAGGCAAAATAGTGCCGTAACTTCGGGAGAAGGCACGCTAGTTTAAGTGATGGGATTTTACTTCCTGAGCTAAAGCTAGTCGAAGATACCAGCTGGCTGCAACTGTTTATTAAAAACACAGCACTGTGCAAACACGAAAGTGGAAGTATACGGTGTGACGCCTGCCCGGTGCCGGAAGGTTAATCGAAAGGGTTAAAGGAGACTTGAAGCTCTGGAATGAAGCCCCGGTAAACGGCGGCCGTAACTATAACGGTCCTAAGGTAGCGAAATTCCTTGTCGGGTAAGTTCCGACCTGCACGAATGGCGTAATGATGGCCAGGCTGTCTCCACCTGGGACTCAGTGAAATTGAAATTGCTGTGAAGATGCAGTATACCCGCGGCAAGACGGAAAGACCCCGTGAACCTTTACTATAGCTTGACACTGAATTCTGAATTTTAATGTGTAGGATAGGTGGGAGGCTATGAAGTTAAAACGCTAGTTTTAATGGAGCTGCACTTGAAATACCACCCTTTAGAATTCGGTATTCTAACCTAGTACCGTAATCCGGTATAGAGACAGTGTCTGGTGGGTAGTTTGACTGGGGCGGTCTCCTCCTAAAGAGTAACGGAGGAGTACGAAGATTGGCTAATCACGGTCGGACATCGTGAGTTTAGTGTAAAGGCATAAGCCAGTTTGACTGTGAGCATGATAATGCGAGCAGGTGCGAAAGCAGGTCTTAGTGATCCGGTGGTTCTGTATGGAAGGGCCATCGCTCAACGGATAAAAGGTACTCCGGGGATAACAGGCTGATACCGCCCAAGAGTTCATATCGACGGCGGTGTTTGGCACCTCGATGTCGGCTCATCACATCCTGGGGCTGAAGCAGGTCCCAAGGGTATGGCTGTTCGCCATTTAAAGTGGTACGCGAGCTGGGTTTAGAACGTCGTGAGACAGTTCGGTCCCTATCTGCCGTGGGCGTTGGAAGATTGAGGGGGGCTGCTTCTAGTACGAGAGGACCGAAGTGGACGCATCACTGGTGTTCGGGTTGTCATGCCAATGGCATTGCCCGGTAGCTATATGCGGGAAAGATAAGTGCTGAATGCATATAAGCACGAAACTTGCCCCAAGATTAATCTTCCCTGAAACAGAAATGTTTACTGAAGGGACGTTGAAGACTACAACGTTGATAGGCTAGATGTGTAAGCACAGCAATGTGTTGAGCTAACTAGTACTAATGACCCGAGAGGCTTGACCTTACAACACCAGAGGTGTTTTTTAAATAAATTTAATAAAAAGCTTGTTTTACTGAATTTATTGTTGTATTAATATATATATATATTATAATAATAAAAAATATAATACCTGGTAAAAATAGTGTAATGGTACCACCTGAAACCATCCCGAACTCAGAAGTGAAACGTTATATCGCCGATGGTAGTACGGGGTTTCCCTGTGTGAGAGTAGGTATATTCCAGGTAATAAAAAAAACCCGAAAAATTTTTTCGGGTTTTTTTATATTTGAAGTAAATGATTTTTTTATATAAATTATTAAAGAGTAATAAATATTATAAAAAAATATTTTTTTAATATATACTTTCTGGATAACAATAGATTTACATGTTAATCTATTAAGAATTTTATATTATTTTTGATTTTTTGTTTTTATTATAAAAATCATTTATAATTGTTTTAGTTTAGTTCGTTTTTTAATTTAGTATATTTTTATGTGAAGGTAATATAGATGTCCAAGATTAAAGGTAATGTTAAGTGGTTTAATGAGTCTAAAGGTTTTGGTTTTATTACTCCAGAAGACGGAAGTAAAGATGTTTTTGTTCACTTTTCAGCTATACAAAGTAACGGATTTAAAACTTTAGCAGAAGGTCAAAGTGTTGAGTTTGAAATTACTGAAGGAGCAAAGGGACCATCTGCTGCTAATGTGATTAGTTTATAGATTATTTATTTTTTAGATTTAAAAAATAATAAAATAAATATCTTTTTTAGTACGGCTCTTTATCGAGCTGTACTATATGCAAAAAAATTATTTTTTTATAATACTATTCTTACCATATTTATTTGACTGATATCATAGTATAATTTTTCGATTTGTTTAAAATTTTTAGCACATATTGTAATTGAAATAGAAATATAATTTCCTCTACTGCTAGATTTTATTTGAGGTATATAATCTCCAGGAATTTGAATTTGAATAACTTTTATTATTTGATCAATAAGCTCAGGTTTAGAAAGACCAATAATCTTATAAGTAAAAAAACAAGGGAATTTTAACATTTCTCTTAATTTTGTCTTCATTAATTAATCCTGGTTTATTTTTTATAAAATATTTTTTTTATTAATATCTATTTTTTAAATTAGATTAAATTTATTAGATTTTATTTAAGATATTAAAATTATAACTAATTTAGTTAATTTATTATACTGATATTATAGAAAATAATGTATTTTATTTTAAAAATATTTTTTATAGGAAGATTATGTTAAAAATTTTTAATACTTTAACTAGAAAAAAAGAACAATTTTTTTCTATCAAAGATAAGAAAGTTAATTTATATGTTTGCGGTGTGACTGTATATGATTTTTGTCATATTGGTCATGCTCGTACATTTGTTGTTTTTGATATGATAGTACGTTATTTAAGATTATTAGGTTTTCAAGTAAAGTATATTCGAAATATTACAGATATTGATGATAAAATTATTTCAAAATCATTAGAACAAAAAGTTAATGTTAATTTTTTTTCAAAAAAGATGATTAATATGATGCATGAAGATTTTAACCATTTAGGGATTGAACCTCCTAATAAAGAACCTCGTGTAACTGATTATATTAATGATATTATTTTAATAATAAAAAAATTAATTAAAAGTAAACATGCGTATATTAATTGTGAAGGAGATGTTCTTTTTTCAGTAGATAATGATCGATATTATGGAACTTTATCAAAACAATTATTAAATAGATTAGTATCCGGAACACGTGATACTCAAAATACAATAAAAAAGAATCCATTAGACTTTTTACTTTGGAAAAAATCCAATCAAAAGGATAATTATTATTGGAGTTCACCATGGGGGAATGGTCGTCCAGGATGGCATATTGAATGTACAACTATCACTAATATTTTTTTTAAAGATTCTATAGATATTCATGGAGGAGGATCAGATCTTTTATTTCCTCATCACGAAAATGAAATAGCTCAGTCTAGATGTTTAAATAAGGCATTTAAAATTAATTTTTGGATGCACTCTGGAATGGTGATAATTAATAATCAAAAAATGTCTAAATCTTTAGGTAATGTTTATTTTTTAAAAGATATTTTATTAAATTATCAATCCGAAGTATTGCGATATTTTTTTTTATCTACACATTATCGTCATCCTATTTATTATTCTGAAGGAAATTTAAAAAAATCTGAATCATCATTAAGATATTTATATAATACACTACATGATACAAATCCTATACCTAATTTTAAAATTGGATTAAGTTTAGAAAAATCATTTTATTCTGCTATGAATGATGATTTTAATACGCCTCAAGCATTATCTATTTTAATAAAGATAGCTAAAAAAGTTAATTATTTTAAAAAAAATGATATATATAAATCTAATTTATTTGCTTTTAGATTAAAAAAATTAGCTATGCATTTAAATTTTTTATCAGATGATCCTAAAGAATTTTTACAAAAAAAAGTATTTCTTAATAAAGAAAAAATTAAAAAAATCGAGATATTAGTAAAAAAAAGAAATTATTTAAGAAGTTTAAAACTATGGAAAGCATCTGATCAAGTACGTGATGAATTAATGAAATTGGGTATAATTCTAGAAGATACTTCTAATAAAACATTTTGGAAATATAAAAAATAATATAATTTTATATGTTATCATGGTATTTTTCACAAGCTTCTAATGTATTTTGAAGTAATGTTGCAACTGTCATAGGTCCTACTCCGCCTGGAACAGGAGTAATATATGATGCTTTGAGAAAAGCTGATTCAAAATCTACATCACCTACTATACATCCATTTTTTAATCGATTAATTCCTACATCTATAATAATTGAATTTTTTTTAATCCAGCTACCTTTTAAAAATTTTGGTTTTCCAACAGCAACAATTAATAAATCAGCATTATTTACATGATTTTTTAAATTTTTTGTAAATCTATGTGTAATAGTTGTTGTGCATCCAGCTAGTAATAATTCCATGCTCATAGGTCTTCCTACTATATTTGATGCTCCGACTACAACTGCATTTAATCCATGAGTTTTAATTTTCATATATTTTAACATTGTAATAATTCCTTTTGGAGTGCATGCTCGTAATGTTGGGTTTCTTTGACATAATAAACCTGTATTATATGGATGAAAACCATCTACATCTTTATCTGGTCTAATGCTAGTAAAAATTTTAAAGTAATTTATTTTTTTAGGAATAGGTAATTGAATTAAAATACCATCGATATTAATATCATTATTCAATTTTTCTATAAGGTATAATATTTTTTCTTCATTAATAGAATTAGGGAAATTCCAATATTTAGAAATTAATCCAACGTTTTTACAAGCTGTTATTTTGTTATGCACATAAACCTCAGAAGCAGGATTATTTCCTATTAAAATCATTGCTAATCCTGGAATTCTATTTCCATTTTTTTTTCTAATATTAATTTTTTTAGAAATATTTTTTTTTAAGTATCTTGCTATTTTTTTTCCATCTATGATTATTGCAGACATTATTTATAACTCTATAATTTTTAAAAATTTTATTAAAAAATTATTTAATACTTAATATATTTACAATACATATTATTAATTTAGTTGCATATATATTGTTTTAATGTTAAATTTTATAATATTATATTTTTAAATGCGTTCTTAGCTCAGCTGGATAGAGCAACGGCCTTCTAAGCCGTAGGTCACAGGTTCGAATCCTGTAGAACGCAGAATTTAATTTTTATTATTTTTTAATATAATTTTTATTTTATTTTGAATATTTTTAGGTGTTGTTGTTCCATCTATTTTAAAAAATTTTAAATTTTGATTTTTTTGTTCTTTTAAGTAATATTGATTTAGTTGATTAATTTCTTTTTTGTAATTTTTAAGTCTTTTTTTAACACTTTCAAGTTTATCATCTTCTCTAATAGTTAATTTTTCTTGGGTAATATCATCTACCCCTTGTTTTTTAGGCGGATTAAAATAAACATGATAGGTTCTACCTGATTTTATGTGTATTCTTCTACCTGATATTCTTTTTAATATTAATTCATCTGGTACAATAAATTCTAAAACAAAATTAATTTTAATACCTAAATATGATATATATTTAGCTTGTTGTATTGTTCTTGGAAAACCATCTAGTAAAAAACCTTTTGAGCAATCATCTTGTTTTATTCTTTTATAAACGAGACGGCATACAATATCATCTGAAACTAAATCTCCATTATTTAAAATATTAAATATTTTTTTTCCGATATTATTATTTTTTTTAATATTTTCTCGAAGTATATCTCCTGTTGATATTTGAGGGATTTTATATTTTTTTGTAATAAACTTAGATTGAGTACCTTTTCCAGATCCAGGTGCTCCTAATAAAATAATATACATAATTAATTTTTTTAATATTTTTTTAAAAGTGTTTTTTAAAATTGGGATTACTACTATATGTAAGTAGTAATCATATATTTAAAATTGTATAAATAGTTTGTTCATTCTAGCAATGAATTTATGTGGATTATCTAAATTTCCTTTTTCAGCAAATAGCGCTTGTTCTAATAATAATTTTATCCATTCTTCAAATATTTTTTGCTCATTAATTTTAGATATTTTTTTAATTAACGGATGTTTTGGGTTAATTTCAAATATATATTTTAGTTCTGGAACAGGTTGTCCTGCTGCACTAAAAAGTTTCGCCATTTGTGTACTCATTTCATTTGAGTCACTTAAAACAATGCATGGAGTTTCTGTTAATCTATTTGTTAATCTGACAGATTTAACTTTTTCACCTAATATTTTTTTAACTTTTTTTATAAAATCAGACATATCTGTTTTTATATTATTGTTATTGGTGATTTTTTCTTCTGTTAATTTATTTAATGATTCATCTTCTTTACTAATTGATTGAAATTTTTTACCTTCGAATTCTACAAGATAATTCATCATCCATTCATCAATTCTATCTGATAACAATAAAACATCAATATTTTTTTTATTAAATAATTCAAGATGAGGACTATTTTTTGCAGATATATAACTATCTGAAGTAATATAATATATTTTTTCTTGTTTTTCATTCATTTTAGATATATATTGTTTTAATGATATTGTTTGTTCTGAACTATTATTTTTAATAGATGTAAATCGTAAAAGATTAGCAATTAAATTTAGATTTTCATTATCTTCAGCAGGACCTTCTTTTAAAACTAATCCAAATTGATTCCAAAAAGATTGGTATTTTTTATTATCATTTTTTGATAATGTATCTAACATTTTTAGTGATCTTTTAGTTAATGCTTTTTTTAAATTTTTTGTAATAGAATTATTTTGTAATATTTCTCTAGAAATATTTAAAGGTAAATTATTTGAATCAATTACACCTCTAATAAATCTTAAATAATTTGGTAGAAATTCTTTTGAATTGTCCATAATATAAACACGTTTTACATATAGTTTTAAACCGTTTTTATTTTCTTTATTCCAAATATCCCATTCTGCTTTTTTTGGGATATATAATAAACTAATATATTCATGTGTACCTTCTACATGATTATGACTCCAAGTAATAGGATTATTTTGGTCATTAGTTAAATATTTATAAAATTCTTGATATTCTTTTTCACTAATAGAAGATTTATTTTTTGTCCATAATGCTTTAGCTTGATTTATTTGTTCCCATATATATGTTTTACTTTTTTCTTCATATGTTTGTATTTCTATTGGTGTAGTAATATGATCAGAATATTTACTTACAATATTTTTAATACGCCATGTTTCTAAAAATTCTTCTTCTTCTTTTTTTAAAAATAATATAATTTCAGTTCCCTTTGTTTTTTTTGCAATATTTGTTATATTATATTCACCTGTTCCTTGAGATTCCCATAAAATTCCTTCATTAGATTTGTTTCCAGCAAATTTTGTTCGTACTATAACTTTATCTGAAACTATAAAAGACGAATAAAAACCAACGCCAAATTGGCCAATTAATTCATTTTTTATATCATTTGTTTTATTTTCTAAAGATTTTAAAAATGATTTTGTTCCTGATTTTGCAATAGTACCTAAATTTTCAATAATATCTTTTTTTGTCATTCCAATTCCATTATCATTAATAATCAATGTTTTTTGTGCTTTATTAATAGAAATTTGAATTTTTGGAAGATTATTACTTTGATATAAACTTGGTGATGATATAGATTTAAATCTTAATTTATCTATAGCATCGGATGCATTAGATATTAATTCTCTTAAAAAAATTTCTTTATTTGAATATAAAGAATGTATCATTAAATGTAATAGTTGTTTTACTTCAGATTGAAATTTATATGTTTCTTTATTTTTAATATTCATAAAAAAGAATCCTTTTATTTATTAAAATATTGTATTATTAATTAAAAGTATTTATTAGGAATAATTTTTTAAATTTTTTAATTTATTTAAATTGGCATATTAAATCCTGATGGAAGTTGCATCCCTGTAGATATAGCCGACATTTTTTTCTTTTGCACTTCAGATATTCTTCTAGTAGCATCATTAAATGCAGCAGCTGCTAAATCTTCTAGCATATCTTTATCTTCATCTTTTAATAAACTTGAGTCAATTTCTATTCTTCTGCAGTTATGTGCACCATTAATAGTAACTTTGACCAATCCTGCTCCGGCTTCTCCTGTAACTTCCATTTTAGCTATTTCTTCTTGTATTTGAGCCATTTTTTCTTGCATTTGTTGCGCTTGTTTCATTAAATTTCCTAAACCACCTTTATTAAACATATTTTTCTCACTTATATTGTAAAATATTTTTAAAAAATAAATTTATTTATTATTTTTTTTATTATTTTCATATTTTATTTTTGTCATTGCTGATAATAAAGTCATTTTTACACCTATTTTATGATTCGGTGAAAAAATTAATTCTTTTCTTCCATTTAATAAAATTTTATAACATATTTGAATATTTTTTTTTGTATTTTCATATGCTATTTTTTGTATTTTTTTTTGATATTCTTTAGGAAAAACATTATTCCATTCTAAAGGATATAACTTTATCATAGCAAGATGATATAATATACGTAATATTTCTATTAAAATATTTTCCCATTCAATATTTAGTTTATTTATTTTATTTAATATACACATCATATTTTTATAATCTTGATTTAATAAAAATTTAGTTAATAGATAAATATTTTCTTTATTTGGTATACCTAACATTTTATTGATATTTTTTACATTTATATTATTATTGCTAAAGCTGATAGCATGTTCTAGTAAATTTAATGCGTCTCTCATACTTCCTTTTGAATAATTAGCTATTATTTTTAAAGCATCTTGATGAGCATTAATATTTTCTTTATTTAAAATAGATTCTAAAAAATTAAAAATATTATTTTCAGATAATATATTTAGTTGAAAATATAAACAACGAGATACGATAGTTTTAGGTATTTTTTCAATGTTAGTTGTTGCTAAAATAAATTTAATATGTTTCGGTGGTTCCTCAAGAGTTTTTAAAAGTGCATTAAAACTATGTTTAGAAAGCATATGCACTTCATCAATTAGATATATTTTAAATCTACTTTTAACTGGGGCATAATAAATATTGTCTAAAATTTCTTTTATTTCTTCTACCTTTGTTTTTGAAGCTGCATCTATTTCAATAAAATCTAAAGATATTCCTTTCTCTATTTCTTTACAAATCATACATATTCTGCAAGGCACAGAATTAATTTTAAGATTACAATTTAAACTTTTAGCTAATAATCGTGCAATAGTTGTTTTTCCTACACCTCTTGTACCAGATAATAACCATGCATGATGAATTCTACCAAGATCTATGCTATTACATATAGCAGTTATAATATTCTCTTGACCAATAATTTCTTTAAAAGATTGAGGGCGGTACTTTCTTGCTAGTATTTGGTAGTTCATTTTTTTAAAATTGTTATTTCAAATAAAAAATTAAAAAATTTTTTATATATTAGTTGTAAATTATATATTTCGTGTATAAAATAATGAAATTCCATTTTTTATAAAAAATGGAATTTAAAAGATCCTGTTAGTCCTGAACACTGTTAAGTTGAATAATGAGTCAGATCTGGAAAGAAGCAGCTAAATCAATTCATGCAGGTGTTTTGATACAACTAGCAGGATCTTTTTTTATGTTTAATATTTAGATAATTGATATTTATACATTTTTGAATAATATCCTTTTATGTTAAATAATTCTTTATGAGTACCACATTCAACAACTTTACCTCTTTCTAGAACAACAATTAAATCAGCATCAACTATTGTAGATAATCTATGTGCTATAATAATTAATGTGATATTTTTTTTTATAGAAGTTAAAGTTTTTTGAATTAATTGCTCTGTTCCAGAATCAATATTAGCAGTTGCCTCATCTAATATTAGTATTTTTGGTTTTTTTACGAGTATTCTAGCAATAGATAATAATTGTTTTTGCCCTACTGATAAAGTATTTCCTTCTTCCCCTAAAATTGAATATAAACCTTTTGGCATTGATTTAACTAAATCAAAAAGATTAACAATTTTTAATACTTTCCATACTTGATTTTCTGATATTTTTCTTCCTAAAGTGATGTTAGTAAAAAAAGTATCTGCCAATACGATTGGGTCTTGTTGTACCATTAAAATATTTTTTCTTAATACATCATGACTTATAGAATTAATAGGTTTATCATCAAGATATATTTCTCCATTTTTTATTGGATAATATCCCATTAATAAATTAGCTAAAGTACTTTTTCCACTACCTGTATGTCCTACAAATGCAACAAAACTTTTAGATGGAATTTTTATATTAATATTATCAAGTATATTTTTTTGATTGTTTAAATAATTAAATGTGAGGTTTTTAATATTTACTTTACCAGTTTTAAAAGTTTGTTTATTCCCTCCATATTCTTGTTTTTTTGAATCAACAAGAGAAAATATTCTTTCTCCAGCTACTATTGCTTGTTGCAATATAGATTGTTGAATAGTGATTGAAATTAACGGTTCATTAAGACGTCCAAGATATGTAATAAAAGCATATAATATACCTACTTCAAATATTTTATTTTGAAAATAGCTAAATGAAAAAATAAAACTACATAACATCAATGCTGATATTAAGCTTAATAGTGGTCTTAATAAAAAACCATCTAATTTTAATATTTTCATTCTTGCTAAATAGTGTAATTGACTAGTATTATAAATACTTTTTTGAAATCTTTTTTCTTGTCTAAATTGTTGAATTACATTAATTCCATTAATAATCTCATTAAATTTATTATTAATATTTGCTAAATAATATCTGACATCTCGAAGTAATGGAGTACTGTAATATTGGTATAATGACATAATTATTATAACTAAAGGTATAATAAAAACTGCGATTATCGCCATATGCCAATCGAGAGTAAACATTGCAAATAATATAACAAAAATTAATGTGATGTTGCGAAATAAAGTAGGAGCAACAGTATCATATAGTTCTCTGATTACCTCAGTATCGTTTGTGACTTTAGAAATTATTTGACCAATAGGTTGTGAATCAAATTGGCAAATAGGTTGTTGTATTGCTGAATTCATAACATCATGACGTAATTTATTAATCACTTCTACAGCTATTTTATTAAAATAAATACTTTGAAAATAGTTAAAAAAAACTGCTAATATTTGTAATATAATAAATGTAATTATAATAATAAATATTGATTGAAAATAAAATTGATGTTTAGATAAAATATTATTGATAAAATAACTAATTAAAACTGGACCTAAAACTTCTGAAATAGAACCGCCTATTAGTAAAAAAAATGCTAATATGATTTTTTTTTTCCATAATGCTGCATAATTTAATAAACGTTTTAAAATTGGCCAAAATTCTATTAAATGATCCATATGATAAATTTCTCATTTTTTTTAAATATTTTCAACATTTTTAGATTGTTGATAATTATACATAGATTGATACCAATTTTTTTCTTTAATTAATTTTTTATGGTGTCCTTTTTGAATAATTACACCTTTATTAATAACGAGAATTTTATCTGAAAAAATCAAACTTGATAAACGATGAGAAACAATTATCAATGAATTTTCTTTTTTTTTCCATATTTTTAAATTATTTAAAATATTATTTTCAGTATTGCCATCCACTGCAGATAAAGCATCATCTAAAATTAATATCTCTGTGTTTAATAATAGCGCTCTAGCTATAGAAATACGTTGTTTTTGACCACCAGATAACATTACACCTCGTTCACCTACTTGAGTTTTATAACCATTAGGTAAGTATACAATATCTTTATGTATATCTGCTAATTTTGCTACTCTTTTTATTTCATTAAAAGATGCATTAGGTTTTCCTAAAGCGATATTATTATATATATTATCTGAAAATAAAAATGAAGTTTGATTTACAACAGCAATTTTACTTCTCCAATAATTAATTTTAAATTTTAATAATGAAATTGAATCATAAATTATTTCACCATTAGTAATTTTAAATTGTCGTTGAATTAATTTAAGTAATGTACTTTTTCCGGATCCAGTAGGACCACAAATTCCTAGGATTTGTCCAGGATAAAGATTAAATTTAATATTTTTTAAAGATGGAGTATTATTATTTGGATAAAAAAATGTATTAATATTTACATATATATTTTTTGCAATATTTGATATTTTTTTTTGACCATCTTCTATATATAGTTTTTTATTAACAATAGAATAAATTCTTTCCCATGCAGCACTTCCTCTTTCAACAATATTAAACATCCATGCTAATGCTAACATTGGCCAAATCATTAATCCTAGATACATAATAAAACTTGTTAATTGACCTATAGTAATAATATTATTCCATACTAAATATCCACCTACTGTAATAGATAATAAATTAGAAAATGCTACTGATAAATAAATTACTGGATCAAAACGAGCATCTATTTTAGCAACTTTCATATTATTTTTACCAGCATTTTGAACAATATTGTTAAATTTTTTTAATTGATTCTCTTCAAGTCCAAATGATCGAATCATTCGAATACTAGTTAATATTTCTTGTGTTTGATTATTTAACAAAGAAAATGAATGTTGTGCATTTCTAAATTTGTTATGAAGCTCTTGACCATATTTTTTAATTAAAAAAGCCATAATAGGCATAGGTATGAGTGCAATTATTGTTAATACAAAACTAATTTGAGTAATCATGATTATTAATACAGATAATCCCATAATAGATGAATCTACTAGTGTTAATACACCTTCTCCGGCTGCAAAAACAACACGATCAACATCATTAGTAGCTCTAGCAATTAAATCACCAGTACGATATTTTAAAAAAAATATTTGACTTTGATTGCTTAAATATGAATAAAATTTTACACGTAGTTCAGTTGCAAGATTATAAGAGGCTCCAAATAAAAGAATCCTCCATATACATCTTAAAATATATACAATAACTGCAATTAATAAAATAATCAAAACCCATGGTAATATTCTAATACTATTTGTTTTTTCTTTAATAATTAGATCTATTAAAATTCCAATTATTTTAGGTGGTATTAATTGTAAAATTGCTATTGTTATTAATAAAATAATAGATCCTAAATAGCGTTTCCATTCTTGTATAAAATACCATTTTAATTGATTAAATAATCTCACGGAATAATCCTAAATTTTTTAAAATATTAAAAAAAAGCATATATTTAATATTATATTTTTTTAATATGTTTTATCTTTTTAAAATTATAAATATAAAATATTTTTTATATAATTTAATATATAATATTGATTATAATATTTTCAAAAAAATTAAGTGTAAAAGATGACTAAAAAATCAAAAAAAATATTAATAGTTTTTAGCGGTGGACAAGATTCAACAACTTGTTTAATACATTATTCTAATTTATATAAAAATATTTACTGTCTTACTTTTAATTATAATCAATTACATAAATCTGAATTAAATTCTTCTCGTTTTATATCAAAATATTTTAAAGTAAAAAAACATAAATTTATTGATATTAAATGTTTAAGTAACCTCTTTAAAAGTAGTTTAACAGATAAAAGTATTTCTATACATAATAATCATCCATTAAATTCTTTATTGCCTAGTACTTTTGTTCCAGGAAGAAATATTTTATTTTTAACTTTATCTTCTATCTATGCTTTCAATCATAAAATTAATTCTATTATTTTAGGTATAAATTCAGTTGATTTTTCTGGTTATCCAGATTGTAAAAACGAGTTTATTAATAAGATAAATAATGCTATTAAAATTGGTATGAATTATCAAATTAATTTTAAAACTCCTTTAATGTATTTAAGTAAAGCGGAAATCTGGGCGTTATCAGATTATTGGAATTCTACTAAATTTATTATTGATCATACAGTCACTTGTTATAAAGGTATAAAAGGCAATGGATGCGGAAAATGTAAATCATGTTTTATTCGTTATGAAGGACTAAATAAATGGAAATCTAATCCTTCATATTATATGAAAACATTAAAAGAAAAATTTGATTTTTTTAATTAATTTTTTCATCAAATTTATAATTTATATTTTATACTGATTTTTCAAAAAATATTATAAATATTTATATATTTTTTATTTTTTATATATTATTTTTGATTTTTTATGAAGATTTTTAATAATACAATTTAATATATTTTCAATATTATTTTTTTCTAAGTATTTAATAATAATTTCTTCTTCTTTTTCTGAAAATTTCTCGTGATATACTTTTGATATAAATGCAATAATAAAATCATTATTTTTATCTTGATAGAAAGTGTAAATATTTTTTTGATTTATTCTATATGGTATAGAAAAAATTTTAGATTTAATAGGATTGCTATCATATCGAGATAATATTTCGGAATCATTAAAAAATAAATGTTCTTGATTTATTATTTTTTTATTTCCATTATTTAATTGAAATACAATTTTTTTTGCTTTTTCTGTTGTTTGTTTAAGAGCTTTTTTATATTTTAAAATATTAATAATATTATTTTTTATATCTTGAAGTTTTTTAAATTTTTTATCTTTAAATTTTTTTAAAGTAAAAATAAAGAATTGATGATTATTTAATTCAAAAACGTATATTTTTTTATTATCATAAAATTCTTTATTTAAAATTATTTTTTTTAAAGTAGTATTTTTAAATGCTTCTGGAATAGAATTAATATTAAACCAATCTGTTTCTATAGATTTTATTTTAGATTTTTCCTCAATTAGATCAAAATTATTTTTATATTTTTTAGATAAAAATAAAATTTTATTTTTTAAATTTAGAAATTTAGATATAGCTTTTTTATATTTTATTTCAGATTTAATTATATCAAATACTTCAGAGATTTTTTTTGTTTTTTTTAATAAAATTTTATTTAATTTAATAATTAGGAATTCATTATTAAATTCAATAATATTAGATATTTGATTTTCTTGATTTAAATTTGCTTTTTTTATTTCTTTAGGAAGTAAATTAACTGATATCCATCCAATGTCTCCTCCTTTTTTAGAAGATATTGGTTCTATAGATATTTGTTTTGCTATTTTTTCAAAATTTTCTCCTTTTTGTAATTTAGATAGTATTATATCAGCTTCTTGTTTAGTTTTTACTTGAATAATACTATATCTTCTTTTTTCTTTAGTTGAATATTTATCTATATTTTTTATATACCAATTTTTAATTTCATTATTGTTACATATTACGTTTGATATGTTTGGTTTTATATGAATATAACTAATTTTAAATTCTTCTGGAAAGTAAAATTTATTTTTATTTTTTTTAAAATAATTTAAAATTTCTGTTTGATTTATTTTTTGATCTTTTATAGAATTAATTTTTAAAATCGATTTTTTAATTATTCTTTTTTCTGATAATAATTTTATTATATCTTTTTTTTCATTATCTAATATAAAATTTGTTTCAGCAATAGTTTGAATTAAATTAATTGTATTTATTTTTTTTTTAATAAAATCTACATATTCATTATTTGTTAAATTATTTAATTTTAAATAATTTAAATATTTATTGTAATTAAATTTATTATTTTCTTGAAACATTTCAGAGTTTAATATAATTTTTTTAATTTCATTTTGATCTATATTAAATCCAATTTCTTTCGTATATTGTTCTAATAAAATATTATTTATTAATTGTGATAAAACATAATTATATATATTTTTTTTAAATGTTTTATTCTTACTGACTGTATCAAAATTTTTTCCTAGAATTTTTTTTTGTTTATCTAATTCAATATCGAACATATTTTTTATTGTTTCAAAATTAATTTTTTCTTCATTAACTTTTGCTATGTATTGTGTTGTATCTTTTTGTAAATAATTATTTAAAGTACTTAATATTATTGATATAATAATTATCCCTAAAATACATTTAACTATAATATTTTTTGATCGTAGTTTAGAAAATTTAATCATAATATAAAAATCCTAAATATTTTAAATTTTACATCAAAATTTTATAATATTTTATTATAAAGGCTGACAACCTTTTGCCAGCCTAATTTATTATATAAATATATTGTATATTTATATATATGGTGTTTTTTCTAGTGCTAATTTTAAAACTTCTTTGATATGTTTTACTGGGTATATTTTTAATCCAAAAAGAATATTTTTTGGGATTTCTTCTAAATGACGTTTATTTTCATATGGTATTAAAACTACTTTTATACCTCCTCGATGTGCTGCAAGAAGTTTTTCTTTTAATCCTCCAATAGTTAATATTTTTCCTTGTAATGTAATTTCACCAGTCATAGCAACATTAGATTTCACAGGATTTTTAGTTAAAGAGGAAACTATAGCAGTACACATTGCAATTCCTGCGCTAGGTCCGTCTTTTGGAGTAGCACCTTCTGGAACATGAACATGAATATCATGTTTTTCATAAAAATCTTTTTCAATTCCTAGTTTATTTGCTTGAGAACGTACTACTGTTAATGCTGCTTGAATAGATTCCTGCATAACTTCACCTAAAGAACCAGTATAAGTAAGTTTTCCTTTACCTGAAACACATGCAGTTTCAATTGTTAATAATTCCCCACCAACTTCTGTCCAAGCTAATCCTATTACTTGTCCAATTTGATTTAAATGATTTGTTCTACCATAATCAAATCTTTTTACACCTAAGAAATTATTTATATTATTTTTATTTACTTCAATATGTTTTAAAGATTTATTTAAAATTAATTTTTTAACTACTTTTCTACATATTTTAGATATTTCACGTTCTAAACTACGAACTCCGGCTTCTCTTGTATAGTAGTGAATAATATGCATAATAGCACAATCAGTGATCTTAAGTTCTGTTAATTTTAAAGAATTTCGTTCAAGTTGTTTAGGATACAAATAACGTTTAGCTATATTTAATTTTTCATTTTCTGTATATCCAGATAAACGAATAATTTCCATTCTATCAAGCAGTGGATAAGGTATATTCATAGAATTTGAAGTTGCTACAAACATAACGTTAGAAAGATCATAATCTACTTCTAAATAATGATCATTAAAATTAACATTTTGCTCTGGATCAAGCACTTCTAATAACGCAGATGCTGGATCAGCTCTAACGTCAAAAAACATTTTATCAATTTCGTCTAATAAAAATAATGGATTTTTTACTTTTGCTTTAATCATTTTTTGAATTAACTTTCCAGGCATTGATCCTATATATGTTCGACGATGACCTCTAATTTCTGCTTCATCTCTAATGCCTCCTAATGACATTCTTACATATTTTCTACCTGTTGACTTTGCAATAGATTTTCCTAGTGATGTTTTACCTACTCCAGGTGGCCCAATTAAACATAAAATAGGACCTTTAACTTTGTTTGTCCTGCTTTGTACTGCTAAGTATTCTAATATTCTTTCTTTAACTTTTTCTAATCCAAAGTGATCAATATCAAGAATTTTTTTTGCTGTTTTAATGTCTTTTTTAATTTTTGTTTTTGCATTCCATGGAACTTGTATCATCCAATCAATATAACTTCTTACTACTGTTGCTTCTGCAGACATTGGTGACATCATTTTTAATTTTTGTAATTCTGATTCTGTTTTTTCTTTAGCTTCTTTAGGCATTTTTAAAGATTTAATTTTACGTTGTAACATTTTATTTTCATCAGGTGTTTCATCCATATCGCCTAGTTCTTTTTGAATAGCTTTTATTTGCTCATTTAAATAATATTCTCTTTGGCTTTTTTCCATTTGTTTTTTAACACGATTTCTAATTCTTTTTTCTATTTGTAATAAATCTATTTCTGATTCCATCATTACCATTAAAAATTCTAATTTTTTATTTATATCATTGATTTCAAGTATCGATTGTTTATCAGCTAATTTTAATGGCATATGTGCTGCAATTGTATTAGCTAATTTTTCAGAATTTTTTATATTATTGAGAGTATTTAATATTTCTGTTGGTATTTTTTTATTAAGTTGAATATATGATTCAAATTGATTAATTGTTGTTCTAATTAATACTTTTTGTTCTTTATTTAAAGTATTATCAGTATTAATTAATTCTATTTCAGCAATATAATGTTCTCCATTATTAATTAAATTTTTAATATAGGCGCGTTGTAAACCTTCAACTAGTACTTTTACAGTACCATCTGGAAGCTTTAACATTTGTAAAATTGAACTAATAGTTCCTACATTAAATAAATCATTTATATTTGGTTCATCTTTTGATGCTTCTTTTTGCGCAATTAACATAATTTTTTTATCATTATTCATAGATGTTTCGATACATTTAATTGATTTTTTTCGACCTACAAATAATGGAATAACCATGTTAGGATATACTACAACATCTCTTAATGGTAAAACGGGAATTTTAATGCGTTCAGAACGCTCAGAATTCATAGAGCTCTCTCTTAGTTGAATTTCCGCTATATAAATTTGAAAACTGCAAGATAAAAAATATACAGTTATATTTATGATTGATCTAATTTATATTAGAATGGTTTTTGCTTTATATTTGATATTTATCATTTTAAAAAAAATTTTTAGTTAATTTTTCTATTTAGATGCTTTTTTTGATTTATTATTTTCATATATTATTTTAGGTGGTGATTTTAAATAAATAACTGATTCAGTAATTAATACTTTTTTTACATTTTTCATTGATGGTAATTCATACATAGTATTTAATAAAATTTTCTCAAGAATAGATCTTAATCCTCTTGCTCCTGTTTTTTTTAAAATAGCTTTTTTTGCAATAGCTTTAATGGCTTTTTTATCAAATTCTAATTTTACTTTTTCTAAATAAAATAGTTTTTGATATTGTTTAATTAGAGCATTTTTAGGTTTATATAATATTCTTGAAAGCGCGCTTTCTGTTAATTCATTAACTATTGTAATTATAGGTAAACGTCCAATAAATTCTGGAATTAATCCAAATTTTATTAAATCTTTTGATTCAACTTGTTTTAATAAATTTTCATCTGATTTTTTTTTACTTTCTTTATTTAATTGAGCATTAAAACCAATTTCTGTTCTTATATTTATTCTTTTTGAAATAATATTAGGTAATTCTGAAAATGCACCAGCACATATAAATAAAATATTAGAAGTATTAATTTGTAAAAATTCTTGTTGTGGATGTTTTCTCCCACCTTGAGGTGGAATAGATGCTAAAGTACCTTCTATTAATTTTAGTAATGCTTGTTGAACTCCTTCTCCTGATACATCTCTAGTAATGGAGGGATTATCAGATTTTCTTGAAATTTTATCAATTTCATCTATATATATAATCCCTAATTCTGCTTGTTTAATATTATATTTACATTTTTGTAGTAATTTTTGTATTATATTTTCTACATCTTCTCCTACATATCCTGCTTCAGTTAATGTAGTTGCATCTGCAATACTAAATGGAACATTTAGTAGTTTAGCTAATGTTTCTGCTAATAAAGTTTTTCCACTTCCAGTAGGTCCAATAAGTAATATATTGCTTTTTCCAATTTTAGTAGAATCTGAATTTTTATCAATATTTCGAATTCTTTGATAATGATTATATACAGCTACAGATAAAACTTTTTTTGTATGATCTTGACCAATAACATAAGTATCAAGATATTTTTTTATTTCATATGGTTTAGGTAAATTTTTCAATTCAGTATTTTGAATATCTTCTGATTTTTTTGTTTCATTAATAATATTATTACATAATTTTATACATTCATTACATATATAAACTTCTGGACCAGCAATTAATTTTTGAACTTCTTTTTGATTTTTCCCACAAAAGGAACAATTAAGTAATGTTTTAGAATCATCTTTACTCTTATCTGTCATATTTTTAACCTTTTTTTAATATTTATTGATTTTTTGAGTAAATAGATTCTATTTTATCTTTAACTTAAAATAGAATATTTTTTAAAATATTTTATTTTCGATTAGTTAAAATTAAATCAATTAAACCATATTGGATTGATTCATTTGCAGATAAAAAACAATCTCTTTCTGTATCTTTATTAATTTTTTTTACAGTTTGACCAGTATGTAAAGAAAATAATGTATTTATTTTCTTTTTCATTTTAATAATTTCTTTTGCATGAATTTCAATATCTGAAGCTTGTCCTTGAACTCCACCTAATGGTTGATGAATCATAATTCTTGAATTTGATAAAGAAGATCTTTTTCCCTTAGCTCCAGATGCTAATAAAAAAGCAGCCATAGAACATGCTTGTCCTATACAAATTGTTCTAATATCTGGAGATATAAATTGCATAGTATCATAAATAGACATACCTGATGTAATAACACCGCCTGGTGAATTAATATATAAAAATATATCTTTTTCTGGATTTTCAGATTCTAAAAAAAGCATTTGAGCAATAATATTATTAGCCATTTTATCTTCAATAGTTCCACTCATGAAAATAATACGTTCTTTTAATAATCTTGAATATATATCATATGATCGTTCTCCTCTTGCATGTTGTTCAATAACCATTGGAATCAATATTGAATTAGACATTGTATAATATTCTCTTAATAAAAGTTAAATTTAAAAAAGAAATGTTAAAGATTTTTATAATTTTATAGTTTTATTGATTCATTAGAAAAAATATAAAGTATTTTTTTTAAAATTAAAGTTTTCTAAAAATTTTTATATTAAATTTAAGTTATAATTTAAAAATTCGTTAAAATTATAATATTTTTTTATAATTTTGATATTTTTTATTAGAAAATCTAATACTTGTTTTTCTAATTCTAAATCTTTTATTGCATTTCTAAATATTTTATTTTTTTTGTACATATTAATAATATCTGATGGTTTATTGTATTTTTTGGAAATATTTTGAATTGTTTTTTCTACTCTTTTATTATCTAACGTAATATTATTATCTTTAATAATTTTTTCAAAAATTAACTTAATAGTTAATATTTTTTTAGCTTGTTTTTTAAAGTCAATTTGATATTTCTTATCTAAAATATTTTTTACTTTTTTATATTCTTGTATAGATTGATCATGTAATTTTTTTACTTCTTCTTGTAATAATTTTTTAGGTATTGCAATTGGGTTTTCTTCAATTAATTTTTTTATAATATTATTTTTTAAATTATTATATGTAAATTTTTCTACATCTTTAATTATTTTTGTTTTTATAGATTGAAAATTTAATTCAATAAATTTATTTGAAAAAAGTTTTTCTTTTTTTTGATCTACTTGTTTTTCTTCAATTTTTATAATTTTAATTTTAAATGTTATATTTTTTTGATTTAGATCTTTTTCCGGATGGAAAGAAGAAAAAAATATGTTAAAAAAAATAATATCATTTGTATAATGGTTTATTATTTTATGATTTAATTCAGATAATAAATTATTTTTAGATACAATAAACTTCATATTTGTTATATCAAATTTTTCTATTTTTTTATTATTTTTATAAATTGAGCAATTAATTGTTACTCGATCATTAATTTTAATAGCTCGATTAACTTGATACCAAGTAATTACTTCATTCTTTTTTTGAATAATTTTTGTTTTTATATCTTCATCATTAATATTTACAATCATTCTTTCTACTTGAATTAAATTCAAATTTTTAATTTTAATATCAGGATAGACTTCATATGTTACAAAATATTGAAAGTTTGAATTATTTTTTGTTGTATCGATAAAATTTTGGCTAATATGATATTTTGGAAATCCAATAATATTAATTTTTTCTTTTTCAATAAATTTATAAAAAAATTGTTTCATAAGTTTATTAAATACATCATAATAAACACTATCTCCATATTTTTGTTGTATTATTTTTATAGGCGCTTTTCCTTTTCTAAAACCATTAATATTTGTTTTTTGATTGATTTTATAAAATTCTTGGATAAGAACATTATCTATTATTATTTTTGGAATATTAATTGTAACGCGATAGCTTTCATCTTTATTTTTTTCCAGAAAAAATTTCATCTTATTACCTTAAATTAATTATTATCGATTAATTTTTTAGATATCTATTTCATATAAAAATATTTTAATTTTTTATAAAAATTTTTAGATGAATTATATTGATCAAAATATTTTAAATTTTTTTAAGATTAAAAATTTTTTAATATTTTATTAGAATAATTTAAAAGATTGTAAGAAATTTAATTTATGGTATTTAGATAATTTTTTATCAAAAACAATTGTCTTAAAAAATAAATTGTTTTATTAAAAAACAATACTTTTTATAATCAAGTATTATGATTATTAAAGCATTTTAAAAAATTTATTTTTTTATGTTTTTTATATTCCCATTCGTATATAGTATAAGTGAATAATGTAATTGAATAAATTTGTTTATTACATATTTCAATTAATTTTTTAAAAATTAAGCGGTGTCTATTAATCGTAGTTTTATTAATAAAATCATCACTAATAATAATTATTTTTAAATGTGTAATAAAATTTTTATTATTATAATTGTGATATTTACTATTATTTAATATTTTAATGTAAAAAATATTTATTTGAGATATTAAATATTTTCTTATTTTTTCTAAATACATAAAATTAATTTACATCCTAATTAAAATTATCATTTCATATCCAAAAAATAATATAAATTTTTTATTTAATTTATATTAAAATTAAATTTTTTAAAATATTTTTAAATTTTATTATATCAATATTAGATAAAATAAAAAAAATACATATTTTCATTTTAAATTTTATCAATTTTTAAAAAATAATTCAATTATTTCCAAGATTATTAGTTTTTTGATATAAATAAACTGCATATATAAATACAATTTAAAAAATATTGGAGTTTTGAAATGATATATATAAATTTTAATAAATTTTTTAAGATATTATTATTAGTTATAACTACTTTTATGCTAAACGGATGTAATAGTGTTTTTTTAACTTCTCATGGAGCTATTGCAAAACAAGAATCTTCTTTGATTTTAATATCTTTTATTATGATGTTAATTGTTGTTATTCCTGTAATTTTTATGACAATATATTTTTCATTTAAATATCGATCTTCTAATATAGGACAAATTTATAAGCCAAATTGGTCAGAATCTAAAATTATTGAAATAATAGTATGGTTTGTGCCTATTTTGATTATTTCTTTTTTAGCATTTTTAACATGGAATTATTGTCATCAATTAGATCCTAGAAAAAAAATCATTTCTAAATATAAACCTATAAGAATTGATGTTATTGCATTAGATTGGAGATGGTTGTTTGTTTATCCAGATTATCGAATAGCAAGTATTAATGAAATTGTTTTTCCTGTAAATAGACCAGTAGTATTCCATATTACTTCAAATTCTGTTATGAATTCTTTTTTTATTCCATCTCTTGGTAGTCAAGTATATGCTATGCCTGGAATGATAACAAAATTAAATTTAATTTCTAATGATATTGGAAAATATAAAGGAATATCTTCTAATTATAGTGGAAGAGGTTTTTCTAATATGAAATTTACTGTTATATCAGTAAGAAATAAAAAAATATTTATTGATTGGATTGAAAAAGTAAAAAAATCACCAAAGAAGATAAATACAATTACAATGTTTAATAAAGTATTTTTGCCTAATGAGAATCATTATGTAGAATATTTTTCTGATGTTAATGAAAAAATTTTTAATAAAATATTACATTAGTTTTTTTAAATAAATATTTAATATATTATATCATAATTCTTTAATATTTATTGGAGATATAAAGATAATGTTTGGCAAGTTAACATTAAGCGCTATACCTTATAATGAACCTATTATAATGATTACATATTTTTTTATTATATTAATCGGGTTATTTTTAATTTCAGGTATCACTTATTATAAAAAATGGAAATATTTATGGTCAGAATGGTTTACTACTGTAGATCACAAAAAAATAGCTATTATGTATGGAATATTAGCTTTTATTATGTTATTTAGAGGTTTCGCTGATGCTTTATTAATGCGTGCTCAACAAGTCTTTGCTTCATCTGGAAATCAAGGATTTTTACCAGCTCATCATTATGATCAAATATTTACAGCGCATGGTGTAATTATGATTTTTTTTGTCGCTATGCCTCTTGTAATTGGATTAATGAATTTAGTAATTCCATTGCAAATTGGTGCACGAGATGTAGCTTTTCCTTTTCTAAATAGTTTAAGTTTTTGGTTAAATGTTAGTAGTGTAGTACTATTGACAATTTCTTTAGGGGTAGGAGAATTTGCTCAAACTGGATGGTTAGCTTATCCGCCTTTATCCGAAATAAAATATAGCCCTGGCGTAGGAGTAGATTATTGGATTTGGAGCCTTCAAATTTCTGGAGTTGGAACTACTTTAACAGGTATCAATTTTCTAGTAACTATTTTAAAAATGCGAGCTCCTGGTATGAATTTATTTAAGATGCCTGTATTCACATGGGCATCTTTATGTGCGAATATATTAATTGTCATTTCATTTCCTGTATTAACTATTACTATTTTTTTATTAACATTAGATCGTTATTTTAATTTTCATTTTTTTACTAACGATCTTGGTGGAAATGCCATGATGTATATTAATTTAATATGGATATGGGGGCATCCAGAAGTATATATTTTAATACTTCCAGTATTTGGTATTTTTTCTGAAATAGTAGCTACTTTTTCAAAAAAGCGTTTATTTGGATATACTTCATTAATATGGGCAACACTAGCTATTACTATTTTATCTTTTATTGTTTGGTTACATCATTTTTTTACTATGGGTGCAGGAGCAAATGTTAATTCCTTTTTTGGAATTACTACCATGATTATAGCTATTCCTACTGGAGTAAAAATTTTTAATTGGTTATTTACTATGTATCAAGGTCGTATTCATTTTCATTCTTCAATACTATGGACTATTGGATTTTTATTAACTTTTTCTATTGGTGGAATGACTGGTGTATTATTATCTATACCACCAGCTGATTTTATTTTACATAATAGTTTATTTTTAGTTGCTCATTTTCATAATGTAATAATTGGTGGTGTTGTTTTTGGTTGTTTTGCAGGAATTAATTATTGGTTTCCAAAATTATTTGGTTTCATTTTAAATGAAACTTGGGGTAAACGTGCTTTTTGGTTTTGGATTGTAGGTTTTTTTACTGCTTTTATACCTTTATATTTTTTAGGTTTTATGGGAATGACTCGTCGTTTAAGTCAGAATATTGATATAGAGTTTCATTTTTTATTATCTATTGCTGCTATTGGTGCTATTTGTATTGGTATAGGAATTATATGCCAAATAATTCAATTTTATGTTTCAATAAAAAATCGTCATAACAATTTAGATACAACTGGTGATCCATGGGATGGAAGGACTTTAGAATGGTCTGTTTCTTCTCCTGCTCCTTTTTATAATTTTGCTATTATACCTCATATTAAAAATAAAGATGATTTTTGGGAAACGAAAAAACAAAAAAAATATATAAAAAATATTAGTTATAATGATATTCATATGCCAAAAAATACAGGGTTAGGATTTTTTATTGGTTTATTATCTTTAGTATTTGGTTTTTCTGCAGTATGGTATATTGTTTGGTTATGTATATTATCTATATTAATGATTATTATTAGTCTTTTTATTAAAAGTTTTAATGAAAATTATGATTATATTATTTCTAAAAAAGAAATTAAGATAATTGAGGATAAACATTTTTTAAATATTAAACAAGAAGGTTTAAAATGATAATTAAACTAAAAAACAACATATTAGATTCTTCTTTTAAAAACCACAGTGAAAATATACAAAATAATAAATTATTTGGTTTGTGGATATATTTAATGAGTGATTGTATTATTTTTGCTATTTTGTTTGCTGTATATACAGTTATTTTTAATAATTTACCAATTAATTTTATTAATCATAAAATTTTTAATTTATCATCTGTTTTTTTTGAAACATTTATTTTACTATTAAGTTCATTGACATGTTCTATGTTAACTGTAGAACAATATAAAAAAAATATTAAAATGATATATTTTTATTCTATATTAACTTTTTTTTTAGGTGTAATATTTATCATTATAGAAATTAATGAATTTCATAATTTATTTATAGAAAATTATCTTCCTAATAAACATGCTTTTTTTTCTATTTTTTTTACAATTATTGGAACTCATGGTTTACATATTTTTTTTGGTTTGATTTTAATATTTTCAATTATTTGCCAAATTTTTAAATTAGGTTTAACAAAGACTATTCAAACTCGATTATTATGTTTTAGTTTATTTTGGCATTTTTTAGATATTATATGGGTTTGTATTTTTACTTTTATTTATTTAAACGGAGTAATTTAATGCATAAATATTTTAAGTTGAAATGTAATTTAAATAAAAAAGTAAAATATTATGTATGTGGTTTTTTTTTATCTATATTATTGACTATAATTCCATTTATAATTACTAAAAATGGATATTTTTCTTATTTTATTCATCGTTTTACAATTATATTTTGTGCTATTTTTCAGATTATTGTACATTTCATTTGTTTTTTACATTTAAATAATATTAAAAAAAATTTTTGGTACTTGATATCTTTACTTTTTGTTTTAGTTATTATTTTTATTGTTGTTTTTGGTTCGATATGGATTATGTTTAATTTAAATCATCATGTTTTAATAAAATAAAAGTTATTTTATATGTTTAAATATTATTTAGAAATTATTAAACCTCGTATTATTATTGGAAATATTATTTTATTAATCGGTGGTTTTTTTTGTTTTTTAGGTGATTTTTTTAATTTCTTTTTATTTTTATATACTATTTTAGGGACTTCTTTAGTTATTGCATCTAGCTGTATTTTTAATAATTTAATTGATAGAGAAATAGATGCAAGGATGTGTAGAACAAGAAATAGAGTATTAGTAAAAAAGTTAATTAAACCTATATATGTATACATTTTAGGTTTTTTTTTAGGAATTGTAGGAATTTTTATTTTAGGTATATTAGTAAATTTTTTATCTATGTTATTATCAATAATTGGATTTATTATCTATGTTTGTCTTTATACAATTTTTTTAAAAAGAAAATCTATATATTCTACATTTTTCGGAAGTTTTTCTGGATCTCTTCCATCTTTAATTGGTTATACTGCAATTCATAATACTATTGATATAGTTTGTTTTTTATTATTTATTATTTTAGTGTTTTGGCAAATGTCTCATTTTTATGCTATTTCTCTTATGTATTTAGAAGATTATAAAAATGCGAATTTACCTTTATTTCCTATATTAAAAGGAGTAAAAAAAACAAAAAAACATATTTTTTATTATATAATACTTTATATATTTTTTAGTTTTTTTTTAATGTTGTTTATAAATTTTAATTATATTTTTATTTTTTTTATTTCTATTTTTAATTTTTATTGGCTATATTTATCATATTTAAATATAAAATCAAATAACTACTATAAATTTTCTAAAAAAATTTTTTATTTTTCTATCTTAATAATTGTATTATTTAATATTTTTATTTGCATTAACTCTAAATTTTAATATTTTTATAAACATTTTGAAGGTTTCGGTATTCCGGCTATTTTACTAGCTTGTTTTGCTGGACCTTTAGGAAATAGTATAAATAAATCAATACTACAAATTTTTTTATTTGTTTCTTTTTCAAAACCTTTAATTAATAGTCGCATTGAAGGTGTAATATTGTATTTTAAATAAAATTTCCTTATAAAAAATACAATTTTCCAGTGTTTATTTGTTAATTGAATTTTTTCTTTTAATGCAATTTCTTTTGCTAATTGGATATTCCAATCTTTATAGTTATTTAAATATCCTTCTGAATCTTTTTTTATTTCTTGATAATTTATATATTTCTTATTACTTTTTATTAATAACATAACTTTTAATAAATAAATCTTATAAAGTATTGAGTTGAATATGAAAAATTATAAAATGAATTTTTTAGAATTACAAGTAACACTAGGTTTATGTATTGTTTTTTTATTACGTATGTTAGGTGTTTTTTCTATTCTTCCAATATTAAGTAAATATGGATTAAATTTAAATTATGGAAATAAATTTTTAGTTGGATTATCTGCAAGTATATATGCTATTACTCAAATGATATTTCAAATTCCATTTGGAATTTTATCTGATAAATTTAATCGAAAACAAATCATTATATTTGGTCTTTTTATTTTTTTCATCGGCAGTATAATAGCTGCAAATTCTAATTCTATTTGGGGATTGATTATTGGAAGAGGAGTTCAAGGTTCTGGAGCTATTTCTGGTGTTTCTATGGCTTTATTATCTGATTTTGTAAGAAAAGAAAATCGTACTAAATCTATTTCTGCTATTGGTGCAAGTTTTGCTTTTTCTTTTTTAATCTCAATTGTTTTTGGTGCTTTTATTATTAAGAAGTTTAGTTTTTCTTTTATTTTTTGGTTTTCTAGTATATTTTCAGTGATTTGTATATTAATTATTTTTTTTATTATTCCAAAATCTAAAATTAATCGATGTCAAAAAAAAATACAATTTTTTTGTTTTAAAAATATTATATATTTTTTAAATATGAAATTTTGTAGGTTTTATTTTAGTATATTTTGTTTGCATTTTTTATTAACAATGCATTTTTTAATTATACCTCACGAATTAGAAATTAATGGTTTAATGATTAATTATCATTGGATTATTTACTTAATTACAATAATATTTTCTTTTTTTGTTTTATATTTTATATTATTTTATATTAAATTTTCTTCATATTTTAAAAATATTATTGAAATATGTATTTTATTTATTTTTTTATCCTCTTTAATTTTATTATTTTTGAATAAAAATTTATTTTATTTAATATTATCTTTACAAATATTTTTTATTGCTTTTAATATATTAGAAGTAATTTTACCTTCTTATTTAAGCAAAGAAATATCTACTAATAGTTATAAAGGTAGTATTATGAGTATTTATTCTACAAGTCAATATTTAGGAATATCTTTAGGAGGTATTATAAATGGTTGGTTATGTACTTTCTTAGATATTTTATATATTTTTATTTTTGAATTATGTTTAATTTTTTTATGGTTTATATTTAATTATTTTTGTAAAAAATAATATTTTTATAGTATAATTAAAAAAATTTATATTAATAATTTTTTTGTTTTTAGGCATATAAATGTGAATTTTTTAAATTTTTATAATAGTTATCAAAATCGTATTAATAAAAAATTATATGATACTTTAAATAATTTACCTTTTCAGCATTCAATTTTAATAAAAGCAATGAAATATGCAACTTTAGTAGGAGGAAAAAGGTTACGTTCATATTTAATTTATACTATTGGAGAAATATTCAAAACTAATATTATTACACTTGATGCAATTTCTATAAGTGTTGAGTTAATACATGCTTATTCTTTAATTCATGATGATTTACCATCTATTGATAATGATAATTATCGTAGAGGTCGTTTTTCTTGTCATATAAAATATGGAGAAAGTTTTGCTATTCTTGCTGGTGATGCATTACAAAGTTTAGCCTTTAATATTTTATCTACCTATAATATGCCAGGTGTATCTAATAAAACACGTTTAAAACTTATTTCTGAATTATCTAATGCTATTGGATCATCTGGAATGTGTCTTGGTCAAACATTAGATTTAAAAAAAAATAATAAAAATTCGTTAGATATATCTGAATTAGAAAAAATTAATTTATATAAAACTGCATTTTTAATTAGATCTTCTGTTCGGTTATCATATTTATCTTCTCCTATTTTTTCTAAAAAAATTCAATTATTATTAGATCGTTTTTCTATTTTTATTGGTTTAGCTTTTCAAATTCAAGATGATATTTTCGATTTTAAAAATGATATTAAAAAATTAAAAAATAAAAATAGCAAAATACAAAATATTCATCCTAGTTTAATTGGAATTAAGGAGTCTCAAAAAAAAATACAAACTTTATATAAAAAAGCATTATCTATTTTAAAAATTTTAGAAAAAAAATGTTTTGTTATTAATAAATTAGAGTTTTTAACTAATTTAATCATTAAATCTTCTATGTCAATTTAATCATGAGTTTCTAATGAATTTTGATATTAAAAAATATCCAATTTTATCCTTGGCTAATTCAGTAAAAAAATTACGATGTTTAGATATTTCACAATTACCACAATTATGTATAGAATTAAGAAAGTATTTATTAGATATAATTTTTTTTACTGAAGGACATTGTGCATCTGGATTAGGTGTGATTGAAATAACAGTAGCCTTGCATTATGTTTATGATACTCCATTTGATAATTTATTATGGGATGTAGGGCATCAGTCTTATCCACATAAAATATTAACTGGAAGATCTGAAAAAATAATTACTATTAGAAAAAAAAATGGATTACATCCATTTCCATTTCGAGAAGAAAGTAAATATGATATATTTGGTGTAGGTCATTCTTCTACTTCAATCAGTGCAGGTCTTGGCTTATCAATAGCAGCTCAAAAAGAAGGAAAAAATAGAAAAACTGTTTGTGTGGTAGGTGATGGAGCAATTACTGCTGGAATGGCATTTGAAGCTATAAATCATTCAGGAGAAGTTCAATCTGACTTATTAATTATTTTAAATGATAACGGAATGTCAATTTCAAAAAATACAGGTGGTTTAAATAAACACTTAAAAATATTAAGAAATTTTAAATATAAAAATATTTTAAAAAATTCATTTTTTGAGAATTTATCTTTAAAATATTTTGGACCATTTGATGGGCATAATGTTATTAATTTAATTCAGATTTTAAAAAATATAAAAAATAAAAAAAGCACTTGCTTACTACATTTAATTACAAAAAAAGGTAAAGGATATTTTCCTGCAGAATTTAATCCTATTAAATGGCATTCATTTTCAAAATATAACTTTACATCTTCTACTAAGATTTTAACTTATTCAGAAGTATTTGGATCTTGGCTTTGCGAAATGGCAAAAATTGATGAAAAGTTAATAGCTATTACACCTGCTATGTGTGAAGGTTCAGGTATGTTAAATTTTTCTCGTTTATTTCCTAATCGATATTTTGACGTTGCTATTTCTGAACAACATGCAGTAACTTTTGCAGCAGGTTTAGCTGTCGCTGGATATAAACCAGTTGTTTCAATTTATTCTACTTTTTTACAGCGTGCATATGATCAAATTATACATGATGTTGCACTTCAAAAGTTACCAGTATTATTTGCTATTGATAGAGGTGGAATAGTTGGTCATGATGGACCTACACATCAAGGTCTTTTTGATTTATCTTATTTAAGATGTATTCCTGGAATTATTATTATGACTCCAAGTAATGAAGATGAATGTAGGCAAATGTTATATACTGGTTATATGAATAACAAAGGTCCATCTGTCGTTAGATATCCTAAGGGAATAGGAACTGGCACTCCTCTTATGCCGATGCATATACTTCCTTTAGGTAAATCTGTTACAAAAAGAATAGGTTCTAAAATAGCTATTTTAAATTTTGGAACTTTATTAGAAGATGCTTTATTAGCAGCAAATGAGTTAAATGCTACATTAGTTGATATGCGATTTGTTAAACCCTTAGATACAAATATTATTTTAAAGTTATCTACTGAATGTAAATTTTTAGTAACTATTGAAGAAGGAATAATTTCAGGTGGAGCAGGTAGTTTTATAAATGAGTTTATTATGTTAAAAAAAATTTTAATCCCAGTATTAAATATCGGATTACCAGATGAATTTATTTTTCAAGGTAATCAGCAAGAAATTAAACATGAATATGAATTAGATGCAGTTGGGATCAAAAAAAAAATTTTTTCTTGGATTTCAGATATTTAGTATTTAAATGTATTATTTATGTATTATTTTACATGCAGCTTTATCTAACACTCCATTAATAAATTTATGGCTATCTTCTGATCCAAATAATTTAGCTAATTCAATACCTTCATTAATAGATACTTTATAAGGTATATCTTTTCTTTTATGTAATTCATAAAATGAAATTCTAAGAATAGCTTTTTCTACTTGACCTAATTCTTTAAGTGAACGGGATAAATATGGTTCCATTAATTTATCTATATTATTACAATGATAGGGAATTTCAGTAATTAAATCATAAAAATATTCTAAATCAATATTTCTTTTATTTTTTTCTTTTAAAAATTGAATTATATTATCTTTTATATTATCTTTTGAAATTTCCCAGCAATATAGCATTTGTAATGCGCAAATACGAGCTTTTCTTCGAAAATTTGGATTTATCATATTTAAAGTTTTCTCTAGTTATTTATATTTTTAAGTTGATAATTTTAATCTTATATCTTTTCCTATTTTTTTGAAATCTAAAAATTTATATTGAATGCATTCGATTAATTTATTATTATTTTGAAATTTAAATAATGGTTTTGCTTCATGTCCTAATATTTTAGGTGCTATATATATAATAATCTCGTCAATTAATTTCATTTTTAGTAATATTCCAGATAAATTACTACCAGCTTCTATCCATATATTATTCATTTCTATATCTCCTAAAAATTTAAACATAGATATAATATTAATATTATTTTTATATGGTTCAATTATTACTTGTTTAATGTTTTTTGGCCAAATTTCTTGATCTGGTTTTAATCGAAGTAAAAAAATTTTTTCTTTTGTATTCATTATTTGATGTGTTTTTTTTATTCTATTTTTACTATCTATAATTATTCTTATGGGATGTCTAAAATCTTTTTTTGGAAATTTAGATAATATTTTTTGACTAAATTCATTTATACGAACAGTTAATTTTGAATTATCAATTAAAATACTTTTACTAGTACTTAGTATTCCAGAACTTTTTGCTCGAAATATTTGTACATCTTGTCGAGCTTTTTTTGAAGTGATCCATTTACTTTCACCATTTTTTAATGCTGTTCTACCATCTATTGACATAGCTAATTTTAATTGTATTCATGGTATACCAGTTTTCATACGTTTAAAAAAACCTCGATTATATTGTTTAGATTTTTTTGATAATAAACCTATTTCTACAGAAATACCATTTTTTCTAAGTTGTTCAACTCCTTTTCCAGATATATGTGGATTAGGATCTAGATTTGATATTACAACATGAATAATTCCAGATTTTATTAATGCATCACAGCATGGAGGAGTTTTCCCAAAATGATTACATGGTTCTAATGTAATATATGCAGTTGCTCCTTTTGATTTGCTTCCTGCCATTTCTAATGCATTTATTTCAGCATGGTTAGATCCATATTTTTTATGCCATCCTTCTCCAACAATATTATTTTGATTAACAATAACACATCCTACATTAGGATTGGGTGTTGTTGTAAATTCCCCTAATTTACTAAGTTTTATTGCTCGTTCCATATAAAATATATTTTTCATATTTTTTTATTTTTTAATTAAAATGATTAAAACCTGACTTTTTAAAGTTTATTTTTTTATTATTTAAGAACAAATTAAAACCATTTTTTTTTGAAGTTATATATCCAATATGCTTACATTTAATTAATTTTTTTTTCATTGCTAGTTTTAATTTGTTAATATTTTTTTTAGAAATTGTAAAACATAATTCATAATCTTCTCCACAGCATAACGCCCAATTTAGATAATCAGTTTTTTTAAAATTATTTATTAAATTTTTAGAAATAGGTAATTGATTTAAATTTATATTTGCTCCGCAATGACTTTTATTTAATATATGCCCTAAATCAGAAATTAATCCATCTGATATATCTATTGCTGAATTAGCAAAATTTTTTATTGCTATACCTTCACAAATTCGTGGGATTGGATGTAAGTGCTTATAAATTAAATATTGACGTATTTTTATATTTGTTAAATAGTTTTTTTTTTAAGTAAATATAATCCTGCTGCACTTTCTCCTAAATATCCTGTAACATATATTAAATCTCCATTTTTAGCATTTTTTCTTAAAAGTGCTTTTTTCCCTTTAATTAATCCATAAATATTTATTGTAATACTTAAAGGTCCAGAATTAGTATCTCCACCTATTAGTATAATTTTATATTTATTTAAAGTTTTAAATAAACCATTACTAAAATATTTTAGCCATTGTGTATTAGATATTGGAATAGTAATAGATATTGTTATCCATTTAGGGAGTGCTCCCATAGCAGCTAAATCACTAAGATTTACAGCAACTGCTTTATATGCTAAGTTTTTAGGATGTATATTTTTAAAAAAATGAACACCTTCTATTAAAGTATCAGTACTAGTGACAAGAATATTATTTTTAGGTATTTTAATTAATGCACTATCATCTCCGATGCCTTGTATAATATTTTGATCTAATTTTTGATTTTTATTAAAAAATTTAGAGATTATTTCAAATTCTGTATATTTCATGACTAAATATTTATTTTTTTATTTTTTCCATAATATTGATCATTTCTAATGCAGCTAATGCTGCTTCAGAACCTTTATTACCCATTTTTAAACCAGATCTTTCAATAGATTCTTTTAAATTATTTGTTGTCAATATTCCTAATGTTATCGGAATAGAATATTTTATGCTTATTTTTGAAAGATTTTGATAAGTATTACTTGAAATATATTTAAAATGATCTGTTTTTCCTTTAATTACTGTGCCTATTGCAATAATTGCTTGGTATTTTTTATTTTTTGCAATATAGTTTGCTACTATAGGTATTTCATATATACCAGGAACGTATATTTGAAAAATTCTGTCTTCTTTTATTTGACCAATGCGAATTAATGTATCTAATGCTCCAGATAGTAAATGATTATTAATAAATTGATTAAATCTAGAAATAATTATTGCAATAGATGCTTTTTTATTTATAATTTCTGATTGAATAATATTCATATTTTTTAATTATTTTATTACACATAAAGTTGATTGTAAGTATTTATTCATCTATAAAATAAAATTCTATTTTTTAATATATAATTTTTTAAAATTTTTATAAAGAAATATTATTTATTAGACTATTTAATTCTTAATATTTATTTTTTATAGTTAAATTTTTTTAAAATGATTATTATATATATTTTATATTTTTTAGGAAGTATTATTATTACATAAAATTAAAAAAATAAGTATAATATTAAATATTGTTTTTATATTTGTATCTTATATTAATTTTAAAAAAGTTAAAATTAATTATATTAAATAAAGCGAATTTTTTATAATAATATATTTTTAAGAATATATTTAAAAAAAGGTTGCATTTTTTTTATTAAAGATGTATTCTTTATAAACTAAAAGAAGCGGGGTGGAGCAGTCTGGTAGCTCGTCGGGCTCATAACCCGAAGGTCGTTGGTTCAAATCCAGCCCCCGCAACCAAATATCAAATTCATTAAAATTCACTTCAAATTTATTAACACATTAATTCTTAATGATCGATAATTTTTTATATTCATATTATAAAATTTTTAATAAATAATATTTTTTTATGAATTTTATGTTCATTATGAATTATTTAAATGAAATTAAGAATTTTGAATGGTATTTAAAAATATTAATAAAAATTTTTATTTTTATTAATTGATGCTATTAATATTTTTTTATTTGAAAAAATAGTTATTTTTTTTTTCGATCTTGTAATGGCAGTATATAAGGTTTCTTGATTTAATATTTCTAAGTTTTTATTAGGAAGAATTAATATAGTATGATTAAATTCAGAGCCTTGTGATTTATGGACTGTAATACACCAAGCAGTATTATAATTTTCTAATAATTCAATGGGTATACATTTCACTTTATTATTATTTTTTAAAAAACATACTTGTAATTTTTTATTATTATTTAAATTAGTTATTCCTATATCACCATTAGATAAATTTAAATATTTATTATTTTTTGTTATTATAATAGGCTTTCCGATATACCATATTTGTTTTTTTATATAAAAATATTTTTTAATAATATTTTTTGTATGCATAAATTGTTCTAAAATATTATTGATATTATTTATTCCAAATAAACCATTTTTAATAACGCAAAGTATTTGATTTTTTTGAAATATTTTAATTATTTTTTTTATATCATCTTTTTTTTCAATACTATTCCAATATTCTTCATTATAAAAGATAATTTTATTTATCATATTAATATATTGAATTGTATTATTTATTTCATAAAAAAATACATTATCTATTAAATTATTAAATAATTTATTTAAGATTTTTTGATTATTTTTAAAAATTTCATTTGATAAAATATAAATTCCTGAGGTTTTTTTAAATCTATAATTTTTTCTTAGGATATATATTTTATCACTAATTAAAATATTATTATTTTTATTTATTTTAATATTTAAATTAGAACATTGTATAATTTTTTCTAAAATAGAAATAGTTTTTGAACTATATCCAAAATATGAATAATTATAAATATTTTTTAAAATAGAGCCTATTCCTATAGGAGATAATTGATTATAATCTCCGATAAAAATAATTTTTGTATTTTTTTTTACAGAAGAAAATATATTATCCATCATTAAAATATCTATCATAGATACTTCATCAATAATTAATATATCTATATTTAAAGGGTTATTTTTATTAAAAAATATCTTATTAGATGTTTTTGAAATACCTAGTAATTGATGTAAAGTAATTGGATTCAATATAAATATATTATTTTTTTCTAGATCAACATCATTCATATAAAATATTTGATTATTATTTAATATTTCTATTAAACGTGATGTAGCTTTTCCCGTTGGTGCTGATAATTGTATTTTAATATTTTTTTTTTTGTATTGGATTAATATAAGAAGAATTTTAATTATGATAGTGGTTTTTCCTGTTCCTGGACCACCTAAAATAAATACTATATCATTTATTAAAGTTAATGCTATAGCAATTTTTTGAGGATAATATTCTTCTTTATTTGGAAATAAATTTTTTAATGCTTGACTAGCTTTTATAATTTCGATTTCACTAAAATATGTTTTTTTATTTAAATATTTGAAAATATTTTTTTCAGCTTTCCATATCTTATAAAGATATATTTTTTCTTTATCTAATACTAAAGGAGTAATAATATTTCCATTTCCGATAGAAGAATGATTTTTTAATTCTAACAACCAGTTAATTTTTTTATTATTTAAAATTAGTAATATTTTTTTAATAATTTTTTTATTATTAATTGAAAAAAAATTATTTTTTTTAAAATATTCAATAGGTAAAAAAATATGACCATTATTACTTTCAAAACTAACACATGCCGCTACTAGCATAATAATATAATTTTTTTTTGATATAAATTGTGAAAAGTATAAATCTATTGAATGAATAATTTTTTTTTTTCTAAATATTTTAATAAATTTTTCATATGAGTAATATTATTCAATTTTTAATTTTTTTATTGAAAATAAATTAATTAATTTTTTAATTAAAATATACTTTGGAACTGTATAAAAGACGCTTTGATTTTTTTTTGATTTATTTAGACCTCTTAAGAATATATAAAATATTCCACCAAAATGTTTTTTATATTTATATCCGTTAACTTTTTTTTTTAAAAATTGATGCAATGCAATTGTATATATTTGATATTGTAAATCATATCTATTTTTAATAATTTCTTTTTTTATATTTTCAGAAGAATATGAATTTTTATTATTACCTAAATAATTAGATTTATAATCTATTATATAATATTTTTCATTATAAGTTAAAATTAAATCAATCGCTCCTTTTATTATGCCTAAAAATGGATCAAAAGAGATTTTAGGGGAAATAGAGGAAATAGGATCAAAAGATTGAATAATATTATTAAAATCTGTACTATTTAATATATTTTTTATGGGTAAAAAAAATTTCATTTCTTTTATATATTGATTTTTTTTTAACATAGATAAATTTAAATTTATATTTTTAATTTTAATATTAATAATATTATGTACCCAAGATATTAATGATGGAGCTAATTGTTCTGAAAAATCATATTTTTTTAAAGTTTTATAAAAAAAATTATGATTTAATTTTTTTGAAAAATCAATTTTTTTTAATATGTGATGTATTAGAATACCTGTTTTTTTTCCTTTTGGGAAATTATTATCTTCTATTTTATTTGTATTTAATATTTCTTGATTTAAAATATTTTTTATATCGTAATAATTTTGATTATAATATGAAAGAGTTGTTTTTTTTAGCTCAGTAAAGCTTGTTATTTGAAAATAAGTTTTTATACTATTTTTTAAATTAATAGGTTTGGATAGTAAGTATATTTCTTCTTTAATATAAGGAAGTTTTATATTTATACTATCATATTTAATTTTAATATATTTTTTTTGATTTAATTGATTTAATTCATTTATTAAATCTTTATATTTTATATTATATCCGCGTTGTATAATATATCCTAAAGAACTTTTATGTATATTGCTTTTTTTTTGAGTTTTTTTATATAAAATATGTCCTATTCCTAAACTACAGTGATAAATAGATCTAGTAATAGCTACATATAAAAAACGTAAGTCTTCTGATAATCTTTCTTCTTCTGATATTTTTTGTGTAGTTTTTTTATGTTCAAGATCATAAAATATTTTAAAATTTTTTTGATTATGGTATAAATATGATTTTGATTCTTTATAAATTGAAGCAAAAGGTATCCAAACAATAGGGTATTCTAAACCTTTAGATTTATGTATAGTAATAATTTGAATTATATTAGATTGTTTAAATTTTCTAATATTTTCATTTTTTAAAATATTTTGTTTTTCTAATATTTGTCTTTCAAACCATTTTAATAAAGAAGATTTCTGATAAAAAATTTGAGATTTTTTTTCTAATAACTCAGCTATATGTAAAAAATTTATATTTTTTTGATAATTTTTGCACTTATCTAAATGATTTGAATATTTTTGAAAATCTAGTATTATTTTTTTAATCGTGTAATAAATACCTATATTTTCCCATATATCTCGATATTTATATAGTTTTTTTATTAAAAAATATGATTTTTCAATATTATTTTTCTTGTCTTCTTGTAATAAAATTTGATAAAAAATATGTGTAAAAATTGATTGTTTTAGTAAATTTATATTATTTGGATCTAATATACTTTCAAGTATTATAAGTAATTCTTGAGCATCATTAGTATGAAATATATTTTCATTAGAAGATGAATAAATAGATTTAATATTCAATTTTTTTAATGCTTCTTTAATAATATTAGCTTCATTTTTATTTCTTACTAATACAACAATATCACTCGGTTGTAACACTCTTTCTTGATTTTTTTTGTCTATTAAAGTAGCTTCTCCTTTTTTAGCATAAATTAACCAATAACTAATTTCATTTGCACATTGTTTTGAAATCCATTCTTGATAATCGATAAGATTTATATTTTCTTGTTTTTTAAAAAATAAGTTAATAGAATTTTGAACTTTCCCTTTTATTTTAAATTTCATATTTTTATTTTTCATTGGAAAATGAATATTTGTATATGAAATATTTTTAAAAAAAAATGGTTTTTTATTAGATGAAAATAAATAGTTTATAGCTTGACATATTTCTTTTGAAGACCTCCAATTAGTGTTTAAATAATAATAATTTTTTATTGTAGATTTAGCGTATAAATATGAAAAAATATCTGCGCCTCGAAAGCTATATATTGATTGTTTTGGATCGCCTATAAGGAATAATGCAGTTTTTTTAATATTAATATTATATAAAAGATTAAAAATTTGATATTGTTGAATATCAGTATCTTGAAATTCATCAATGAATGCAACTGGATATTTATTTATTATTAATTGTCTTAATTTTTTTTCTTTTTTAATATACTTAAGTAAAATATTTAATAAATCATTAAATCCTAATAAAGATTTTTTCTTTTTTTCTTTTTTTAAAAATTGAGGTACTTTTTTTATAGCTTGAAATAATATGATATCTTTAAGAGAAAAATTTTTTTTTAATATATTATCAATATCATTAAAAAAAAAATGAAATGGAATTGATTCATTTTTAATATTTTTACTTATTTTTTCTTGTGAAAAATATTTTAAAAAATCTGGAATTTCATAATTTTCAGTTTTAGATTTCGCCCATATTGTAATATTATTTATCCATCTAGAAATATTATATTGATTATATATTTTTTTATTAATTTTTAGTGTTTGAATAATATTAAATATATATAAATTATAATTTAACCATTTTTTTTTAAAAATATTAATTATATTAATATTATTTTTATGACACTTTAAAATATTATCATTTTTATTAAATTTTTTATCAAAATAAATTTTTTTAAAATTAAATACAGGCTGTAGTTCTATTAATAGAGATTCTGGATTTTTATAATATTGAGAAATAATATAAATTATTTTTTTTGGTAAATTATAAAAAGTATCTCTCCAAAAATCTTGAATTGCTTGTAAATATAAGAAGTTTTCATTTTCGATGATTTTTTCATGTATATCAATAAAGTTCAGTTGTAAAATATCTTTACAAAATCCGTGTATTGTATAAATAGAAATATTTTTTATATTTTTTTGAGCTTTCTCTAAAGTATAAACAGCTTCTTTTAAATTTTTTATTCTTCCTAAAAATGGTTTTAAAATAAGATTATTAGTTTTTTTAGTAATAAAATATAAATATAATTCTTCAATATGTTTTTTAATTCTTGTATATATTTCTTCTTTTGCAGCATTGGTAAATGTTACTATTAATATTTCTTTTATTGTTAATTTTTTATTGTTTTTTTGATCTCCTATTCCAAGTAATAGTCTTAAATACATTAATATAATTGAACTAGTTTTACCAGTACCAGCAGATGCTTCAATTAAATTAATTCCATGTAAAGGTATATTGAATATATTTAATTTTTGTTTCATTGATTTTTTTTATGTCTAAATATTGGAGTTAACCATTTTTGAGAAATATTACAAATTTTTTTGATATTTAAATTTTTAATAATTTTTTTTATATAAATATCTTCTTTTTCTCCTTGAATATAAGAATTACCTATCCATGTTTTATATAATATTTTATATGCTTTTTTTTTAAGATCATAATTTTTATAGATACAATGATTTTTAGTATCATAGACTATGTTAAACCATTCAATACCTGATTTTGTTAATAATAAAGGATGTTTTATGCCTTCTATATATCCTTTAATGTATTGATAAAGATAATGATATGCTATATCATATGGTATATAAGAATATGAAAAAATTTTATTTTTATATCCTATTATTTTACTTTCACCTATACCTCCTGATATACAATAAACTAAGTGTTCTAACCATAATGCTATTTTATCATAATTATTAATTGTACCTGTTTTCCATCTTAATAAACCTGTTTCTTGTATTTCTTTTAAGTTTCCATTTATATGGTATTTTTTTATTTTTAAATTAATATTTTTTTCAGTCGGAAATATTCTATATTTATTTATTATTTTTAATATTTCTTTTATTTCTTTATATTTTTTTTCTAAAGCTATTTCTCCAAAACTACCATATGGTAATTTTCCTGAAAGGATTATATATTTAAATATATTATTTTTATCTTCTTTATTAATTAGTTTTTTTAATAAAAACTTGCCAATTGTAAAATTATCTATTTGATTAATAATAAAAGGTTCTGTTATAGATAGTTTTTTTCTTATTTTAAATTTTGTTTGTAATGTAAAATTAAAAAAATATCGTATAGGATTTTTCCAAAAAGTAATTAAGTTATTTAAATTAATCACAATAGGTTTTTGATTAATGTTTTGTATATTAATAATTTTTTTAAAAAATATTTTATTAATATTATTAATTATTTTTTCAGAATTTTTAATTTTATTTTTTTTTATACATATTTTTTTATAAAGATGTTCTTTTTTATGTATTTTAAAAATATTTTTTGATATTTTTTTAATATTTTCTTCAAATTTTATGTTTATATTTTCTTTAAAATAAAAGTTTAATGCGATATGTTTTATTAATTGATCAATTATTATTGATGGAGGTATCTTATTTTCATCATTCAATGAATATCCAATATAACTGATATAAAAATATTTTTGAGCTGAAATAAAATTTTGTAAAAATAGGTAATATTTTACATTATTAACGTTTATATCACTGATGTTTGAATATTTTTTTAAAAAGTTAAAATGGTCAATATTATTTTCTTTGGATTGTTCTTTATCATTTAATCCAATAATATATATTAATTTAAATGGAATATAGCATATTAAAGAAGGATGGCAAAAGTTTACATGTCCTATTTTAAATTTTTTTTTATTTATAGAATTGATTATATATGAAAAATTTTTTTTTAGTATATAAATTGGTATTTTTTTTAGATATTTTGATAATAAAATTTGATCAATCATTTTCTCCCAATGTTTATTAATAACTTCAAGTATATTATTATATTCTTTTATATTATAAAAAAAATCTTTGATAAAAGATTGAAATAATAGACGCCAATTTTTTGGGTATTTTGATGTAGTTAATTTATATTGCCATTTTTTAAGTATATTAATTAAATGTATTAATTTACCTATTAATTCTGGTTTAGAAAAATCTATAGATATTAATGATAAAATATTATTCCAAATTTTATTTTTTTCATTAATTGCATAATTTAATAATAATTTTTTAATACCATAAAACCAAGTGTTTTGATAAATCTTTAAAGAATATAAATAATTATTATACTTTTTATCTATTCCCCATCTAATATTTGTTTCTTCAATCCAACGATATAAAATAATTATTTCTTCTTTTGAAATATTAAAATTTTTTGCAAAAATTGGAATATTCAATAATTCTAAAATTTCTTCATTATTAAATCTAATATTAGATAAGTCTAATATTTTATTAAAAATATATAATATTTTTTCTATTTTTTTTGAATTTTGACTTGAAATATAAAAAGGTATTTTTTCTTTATTATTTTTTAATTTAAATATACAATTAATATCTTTTATATAATCATTTAATGAAAATGATGTAATAACAATATCACTTGGTTTTATATTTGTGTCTTTATTTAGAATTTTTATTAATGTTTTATATAAAACTTCAATTTCATGACGTTTATTATAGCAAATATTTATAGATATTGAGTGATCTTTAGGGTTTAAAATTTGTTTTATTACTGTTTGATTTTGTTTAAAGTTTAAAATATTATTTTTAATTTTATTTAATAAATTATTTTTAGAATATTCTTTAAAATAATTAATAGTTTTAATATTTTTAAAATTTTTTATTAAAGATAAGTAAATATATGCATATTTTCCCCATAATATTTCTAATGTATTATTTAAATAATTATTGGATAATTTTTTATTTGAATTATATGTATAATAATTTATATTATTTTTATAAGAAGTTAAATATAAAAAATATATATCAGTATGTATACTTATTTTTTGAAATATTTTTATATATGATGGGTTTATTGATATTGACCATATAATAAAAATACGTTTTGGAAGTAATATTTTTTTTTTAATTAAATTTTTAAAATTACTAAATAAATTCGAAAAATTTAAATAAGATTGATTAAGTTTTTTATTATCATTTATTATTTTATTCCATAATTTTATTTGCCATGTTTCTTTAAAATTAATTTTGAATATTTTTTTTTCTTTTTTTTCCCATTCATTAATCCATATAGGTCGATATAAAATATATTGTTGAAATAAATTTTCTATAAGTAATGAAAATTCAAATTTTTTTATTTTATTTGTATTTACTATAATATTTTTAAGAAAATTATTTTTTTCAATAAGTTTAAATATTTTCCAAATATTAGTTGTTTTTTTTAAAATTTTTTCTTTTTTTATTTCAGGTTTAATTTGTTTAAATATATTCCATATAAACTTTTTTGGATGAATTAGTTTAAAATCTGACGAAATACCGGTATAATTTGCATTAAATATATTTAAGTATTCAAATAAAATGTTATTATCATGAATAATAGTTTCTTGTTCAAAAATATTCGGAAGTGGATTATTTTTAATAATTTTGCATATTTTAAGAAACATTGTATTTAATTGATTAAATTTATATAAGAACAACATAAATACCTTGTATATATATTTTTTATATAGACTATTAAGAAAAAATATTTATTTTTTTCTGTAAAGATGTACGTCTATTTGTGGATATGGAATATTAATATTATTTTTATCTAATGCTTTTTTAAATTCTGCCATTAAATCCCAATATACTGAATTTAATTCATGTGTATTACTCCAGCATCGAACAATAAAATTCAAAGAAGATGGTGCTAATTCACTTAACCCAATTATAATATCTTTATCTTTTATTACTCGGTTTTCATTTTCTATTACTTGACGTAAGACTTTAACAACTAAATCAATATCTGTGTTATATGCAACACTAATAGAGAATTCGTTTCTTCTGGCAGGTTCTCTTGAGTAATTTATTATATTTCCAGAAATAATTTTATTATTTGGAACTACTACAATTTTTCCATCTAAAGTACGCAATGTTGTGTAAAAAATATGAATATTTAAAACAGTTCCTGCTACACTTCCTAAATTTACATATTCTCCTGTTTTTAAAGGTCTTAATGTAACTAATAAAACACCTGCTGCAAAGTTAGATAAAGATCCTTGAAGTGCTAATCCAATAGCCATTCCTGCAGCTCCTAATATAGCAATAACTGAGGTAGTTTGAACGCCAATCCTTCCTAATGCAGCAATTAATGTAAAAGTAATAATAATATATCGCATTAGTGCAGAAAGAAATCCTGCAATAGTAGCATCAATTTTTCGTGTAATTAATATTTTATTTATTCCATTAGATATTATTTTTGCAATAAACATACCAGCAATTAAAATAAGAATAGATGATGTTAAATTAATAATATATCCAAATAATAATTCTTGATTTCTTATTAACCAATTACCTGCATGATTAATATCATTTACTACATTTAGCCGATCCATCTTACTCTCTTTTTTATATAATATAATTTTAAAAAATCAATATGTAATTTCAAAAATATCTTTTTATATAAAATTATCGGAGAATATTTTTGATTTATCCCCCGTAAATTTATATAATATTTATTATTTTTTCAAAATATTAAATGCATTTAATTCTTGAAATGTTTTTTCTAATCTTATAGACATTGATTCTTGAGATTTTTTTATCCATGACCTTGGATCATAATATTTTTTATTTGGTTTATTTTTTCCAGTTTTATTTCCTAATTGACATTGTAAAAAATCTTTATTTTTTTTATAGAAATCTAATATACCTTTCCATGCAGCCCATTGTATATCAGTATCAATGTTCATTTTAACTACACCATAATTAATAGATTTTTGGATTTCTTTTAAAGAAGATCCAGATCCACCATGAAATACTAGATTTAATGGAAATTTATTTAGTTTATGTTTTTTACTAATATATTCTTGTGATTCTTTTAAAATACTTGGTTTCAATTTAATATTACCAGATTTATATACACCATGTACATTTCCAAATGCTGCAGCTATAGTAAAATTTTTACTAATTTTAATTAATTTTTCGTAAGCAAAATTTACATCTTTAGGTTTTGTATATAGTAATTTTTTATTTATTTTACTATTATCAACACCATCTTCTTCTCCACCTGTACATCCAAGTTCAATTTCCAATATCATATTAATTTTTTTTATTTTTTTTAAATATGAGCTACAAATTGAAATATTTTCTTCAATTGATTCTTTAGATAAATCAATCATATGGGATGTAAAAAGAGGTTTTTTATATATTTTATAATACTTTTCACCTTCTTTAATTAGTCCATCAATCCATGGTAATATTTCTTTATGACAGTGATCTGTATGTAATATAACTGGAATGTTATAGTTTTTTGCTATTAAATGGATATGATTTGCACCTGATATTGCTCCATTTATTGCTTGTTCTATATTTTTTTTAAATGTTGTTTGATTATATCCAGCAATAAAAGAAGCTCCACCATATGAAAATTGTATAATAACAGGTGAATTTACTCGAGATGCAGTTTTTAATACAGCATTAATTGAATCAGTATTTATACAATTTACCGCTGGTATTGCAAATTTATTTTCTTTAGCTAGTTTAAATATTTTTTGACATTCATCACCTGTAACGACACCAGGTTGTATAGATTTAAAATTATTCAAATTCTTTCCTATTATATACAATTTATTTAATTTTTTTTAAGTATATTATTATATGTTTATTTTTAGATTTTCTTCTAACATTTGTATTGCTGGTAATTTTTTACCTTCTATAAACTCTAAAAATGCACCGCCTCCTGTTGAAATATAAGAAATTTTGTTTTTAATACAAAACATGTCAATAACAGATAATGTATCACCACCTCCAGCTATTGAAAATCCAGGATTATTTGCTATTGCTTTAGCAATTGATTCTGTTCCTTTTCTAAAATTAGGAAATTCAAATACTCCGACAGGACCATTCCAAATAATTGTATTAGATTTTTTAATAACATTGACAAATTTTTTAATAGTTTTATCACCAAAATCCATAATTTCTTCATTCTTATTAATATCTGATGGTATTTTAACTATGTCTTTTTCACTGCAAGAAAAATTTCTTCCTACACGAGAATCAATTGGTATTAATAAATTATTATTTTTTTTAAGTAGTTTTTTTGCTTCTGATATATATTCTGGTTCATATAATGATTTTCCAATATTATAATCAATAGCTAAAAAAGTATTTGCAATACCACCTCCGACTATTACAAAATCTGCAATATTAACAAGCTTATTTAATATATTAAATTTAGTTGATACCTTTGCTCCACCAACTATAGCAACCATAGGTCGTTTTGGATTTTTTAATATTTTTTTTAAATTAGTAATTTCAGATATCAAAAGAAATCCAGCACATGCAATATTTGAAAATTTTCCAACTCCATATGTAGATGCTTGTTTTCTATGAGAACTTCCAAAAGCGTCCATAACAAAAATATCACATAATTCAGAATATTTTTTAGATAATTTTTTATTGTTTTTTAATTCTCCTAAATTAAAACGAACATTTTCAAGAATTAATATTTCTCCTGAATTAATTTCATTAATATTTGAATAATCATGACAAAAATATATTTTGGTATAATGAAATATTTTTTTAAAATATTCAAATATAGGTAACAATGAATATTTTTTTTCATATATTCCTTCTTTTGGACGTCCTAAATGTGACATGATAATAACTTTTGCTTTTTTTTGAAGTGCATATTTAATTGTAGGTAAAGAAGCTAGTATTCTTGCATCAGATTGAATAATACCGTCTTTTATTGGTACATTTAGATCGCATCTTATTAAAACTTTTTTTCCTGTTATATTTAATTCATTTAAATTTCTTATTTTCATATTAAAATCTCTTTAATATAAATTTTTTAACTAATATTAATATCATTATAATTTATTTTATATGATAAATAATATAAAAATATATGATGTTTGTATTTAGTTAAAAAATTAATTTTTTTAAAAAAAATATTTAATTTTGAAACCATATTTTTATTCCATCAAGAAACATTTGAGTAGAAAGTATAATTAATATTAAACCCATTAATCTTTCTAAAGCATTTACACCTTTAGAACCAAATAGTTTTAAAAAAAAACTAGATAGTAATAATATTATTGTTGTAAAAAACCATGCAATTAGTAATGATGCTACTAAATATGACATATAATGTAAATATTGATGTGACAATAACATAAGTGTAGCTAGTAAAGATGGACCTGCAACTAATGGTATAGCTAACGGAACTAAAAAAGGTTCTTCTTTTGGGGTGGCTTCATTATTTTTTTCTGATGGAAAAATCATTTTTATTGCAATTAAAAACAAAATAATTCCACCGGATATTGAAACTGTTTCAGTTTTTAAATTAAAAATATTTAGTATTTTTTCTCCAATAAATAAAAATATAAGCATAACAATTAAAGCGATAATCATTTCTCGTATAACTATTATCTTTCTTCTTTTAGTGTTTAAATTTTTTAATATAGTCATAAAAACAGGAAGATTTCCTAAAGGATCCATGATTAAAATTAATAATATAGTTGTGGAAATTATTTTAGTCATTTTAATTTATTATATCCTCGTAAAAATATAAAATTTTAACTATATAAAGTGTTTTTGAAATAATAGCAATTTTTTATATGATATTATTAATATTTTTATATTATGTATTTAATATAAAAGATATTGTTATTAAGATAAATTTAAAAATTTCTAGTATATTAGAAAAATTTAATATATTTTTATGATTATTTTAAATTATATAATAATTATACTTATTTTAGGAGATCGGTAAGTTTTTATTAAAAATTTTTTTATATTAATTTGAAAAAGATTTTTTATTTATTAAAAACTCCGTACATTTATTTATGATGAAATCTGTTGGTTTTATTGGATGGCGTGGTATGGTAGGATCAGTTTTATTAGAACGGATGATACAAGAAAATGATTTTATTAAAATTCACCCCCATTTTTTTTCAACTTCTCAACCTGGTCAAGATGGTCCAATTATAAATAATATATTATTTAAAAATCTTAAAGATGCTTATAATATTAATTTATTAAAAGAAATGGATATTATTTTAACATGTCAAGGTGGGTTTTATACTAATGCTGTTTACTCAAAATTACGAAAGGAAAATTGGAGAGGATATTGGATAGATGCATCTTCTACTTTAAGAATGTCAGATGATTCAATTATTGTATTAGATCCTATTAATTTAAAAATTATTCAAGAAGGCTTAGATAATGGTATTAAAACTTTTGTAGGTAGCAATTGTACTGTTAGTTTAATGTTAATGGCTTTAGGCGGGTTATTTTCAAAAAATTTAATAGAATGGATATCTGTATCTACTTATCAAGCAGCATCTGGTGCAGGTGCTAAATATATTATAGAATTATTAAAACAAATGGGTGCTTTATATAACGTTGTATCTAAAGATTTATTAAACAAATCATATTCTATTTTAGATATTGAAAAAAAAGTAACTAAAGAAATTGAAAATAATCAATTTCCATTAAAATATTTTCCTATACCATTGGCAGGAAATTTAATACCATGGATAGATATTGATATGAATAATGGACAAAGTCGAGAAGAATGGAAAGGGCAATTTGAAACAAATAAAATCTTAGGTTTTAAAAATAAAGTTATAATAGATGGAATATGTGTACGTATTAGTTCAATTAGATGTCATAGTCAATCATTTACAATAAAATTAAATAAAAATTTATCATTAAAAAATATAGAAGAAATTATTGTTAGTCATAACAATTGGGTTAGTTTTGTTCCTAATAGTATTGAAGAAACAATATCTAAGTTAACACCATCTTCCGTAACAGGTACATTAAATATACCTATTGGTAGATTAAGAAAAATGAATATAGGAGAAAAATATTTTTCAGCTTTTACTGTAGGAGATCAATTATTATGGGGTGCTGCAGAACCTTTAAGAAGAATGTTAAATTTATTAATTAATATTTAATTTTTTTAATATTAGAATAATATATTAAAGCATCTTAAAATAATATACACACTTTGTGTGTATATTAAGAGTATTTAAAAATAAAAGATTATATTAAAATAAATATTTTTAAAAGATATTTTTTAAAATATTTTATTTAGTAAAATTTCCTTTCTTTAATAAATAACGATAAGGTTTTATATCAGTAAAATATTCTATTAATTCGTGTTCCATAAAGGTGCAAAAATATGGAATATCTCTTTTAGTAGATGGATCATCTGCTAAAATTAATATAGTTTTATTTGTTTTAATTTCTCTTATTTTTTTTCTAAGAATCATAATTGGTTCTGGACATTTTAAACCAACTAAATTTAATATGATATCGCTTTTTTTCATTTTTTTTATATTTTATGTATAATAAATTATTATTAATTTGAATATAAATTTTTTGAAATAATGTATTTTTCTATTTCTTTAGGAATTAATCCAGATGATGTTTTTCCATTAGAAAAATTTTTTCTTATTTGTGTTGAAGAAATATTTTTAATGGATATAGATGAAAAAAAAATATATCCACATGGTTTATTATATAAATAACTTTTATTTTTTGAAGTATTAGAAATAATCCATTTTTCTAATTTATAATTTTTCTTAGTTTTTCTAGGAAGAATTAATAAATGTGTATATGACAATATTTTTTTCCAGTTTTTCCAAAGATTCAAACTATATAAGTTATCTTCTCCTATAATGAAAGATAAAGATTCTAAAAATCCAATTTTTAATCTTATTTTTTTTAGTGTATCAATTGTATAAAATTTTTTTTTTTGTTTCTAATAAACTTATTTCAAATAATGTATCTTTTTTAGTTACATATTTAATCATTTTTAATTTATCTTCAAGAGATGTTTGAGTTTTAGATCGATGAGGAGGATTATGATTAGGTAATAATATTATTTTATCTATTAAAAATTCTTTTGCTAATTCTTTTGCAGAAAGAATATGTCCATAATGAATGGGATCAAAATTACCTCCAAATATAACATATATTTTTTTCATTTTTTTATTGAAGTGCATAATAGTAATGTTAATGTTTTTAATTCTAACCAAGGATTATTATTATACTCTGATTTTATTTTAATATCTATTTGTAATAAAATTCTAATTACTTTTAAAAAGTTAGAAAAATTAATTGATTTAATAGCAATAAAAAAGAAATGAAATCTATTTAAAAAGATATTATTTTTCTTTAAAAACATATTTATATTTATTTTTTTTTCACGTTTTATATGTAGTAATATTAATAAATCTTTTTGTAATGAACGTATTAAAATAAGAGGATTATATTTTTGTTGATATAAAGTATCTAATATATAACAAGCTTCTTTTTTTTTATTTTGAAAAATTGCATTGATCCAATCTGATGCATTTAAATTTGAAAAGTTATTAATAATATTTTTTATTTTTTTAGAGGTAGTTATTTTATTTTTCCATACAAGCGATATCATATTTAATATATGATATGCAAATATAGTATTACCTTCGTAATATTTATATAATAATAATAAAGCGTTTTTAGTAATTTTTATTTTTCTTGATTCTATTTCATAATTTATCCATTTTTTAAAATTTAAACCATTTGGTGTAAAACACCAAATAATGTTAATTTTTGATATTTTTTCTTTAATTAATATAAATTTTTTGAAGCTCATGGACAACTGATTAAATTTTAGTATTACTAATATATTTAAATTTTGAAAATAAAATAATTTATTTATGTTTTTTATTAATACAGTATTTAAATTTTTTAAAATAAAATTTACAATTAAAATTCTTTTTTTAAAAAATAAATTATTTAGTTTGTAAAAATAAATAATTTTTTCCCAATCTTCATGTTTTTCTATATCAATAATATTTTTTTCTATAAAATCTTTTTTTTTAGCAAAATTTAATATTATTTGTATATTTTTATTTATTAAAATTAAATCCTGACCTAAAAAAATATAAAATAAACTTAATTTATTTATTATTTTTTTTAGTTCATATGTATGTATAAATTTCATTTTTAATAAGGATATCCTAATTTAGTATATTGATATTTTTTATATTACAAAGTTAATTATTTTATTAGGAATATAAATTATTTTATTTATATTATTATTTTTTATTTTTTTTTGAATTAATAATTTTTTTTTCACATATGAAAAAATTTCTTCTTTTTTTAAATTATCTAAAATTTTTATAGTAAATTGTTTTTTTCCATTAATTTGAACAACTAATATATTATTAGTTTTTAATAAAAATTTTTTTTCAAAAACTGGCCATTTTTCATTATCAATAAGGCAATTATTATTTAAAGATTTCCATAATATAAAACATAAATGGGGTGTAAATGGATAAAGCATTTTTATAATACATAGTAATGCATCTCTCATAATGCATTTATCTTTTTCTTCTTTTAATTTAAATTTTTTTAATTTATTAACTAACTCCATAATTTTAGAAATCGCAGTATTAAATGATTTTCTACGGCTGATATCATCGGATACTTTAGCAATTGTTTCATGTAAAAAACAATATATAGTTTTTTGTTTTTGATTTAAAGAAGAAAATTGTATATTTTTATATACATGTTTTATTTGTATATAATCAAAAGATAATTTCCATAATTTTTTTAAAAATCTATAAATTCCTTTAATTCCATATTCATTCCATTCTAATGATGATTCTATAGGAGCAGCAAACATAATAAACAATCGAATTGTATCAGCTCCATATTTATTAATCATTAATTCTGGTTGAATACCGTTGTTTTTAGATTTAGACATTTTAATCATTCCAGCATATATAACTTCTTTACCTTTTTGATCATATGCTTTAATAATTTTTCCTTTTATATCTTTTTTAGTATATACATTAGATGGATTTATCCAGTAGCGTTGATTATTTTTTCTAATTTGATAAAAAGCTTCTGATAAAACCATACCTTGACATATTAGATTTTTAACTGGTTCATCAAATTGTACAAATTTAAAATCACGTAATAATTTGTGATAAAATCTAAAATACATAAGATGCATAATAGCATGTTCTATTCCACCAATATATTGATCTACAGGTAACCAGTATTTTGATGCAACAGGATCAATAATTCCTTTTTTAAAATTAGGGCAAGTATATCTAGCATAATACCAAGAAGATTCCATAAATGTATCAAAAGTATCTAATTCTCTAGTAGCAGGTTGATTATTGATTTTTATTTTTGACCAATAAAATTGTTTTTTTTTAAGGTTTTTTAAAAAATTATGATCATTTTCAATTTTAGGTAATATAACAGGCAGTTCTTTTTCTGATATTGGAACAATCTCTCCATTATCTAAAGTAGCCATTGGAATTGGTGCGCCCCAATATCTTTGTCTAGATACACACCAATCTTGTAATTTATAAGTAGTTTTTATTTTTAAATTATTTTTTTTAATTAATTTTTTTGTTATTTCGTGAACAGCATCTTCATAATTAAGTTTATTAAATTCTCTAGAGTTGATTAATATACCTTTTTCCAATATAAATTTTTTTTGTAATAATTTTTTACTTTGATGTTGAATAACATATTTAATTTTTAAATTATTTTTAATCGCAAAATTCCAATCATTTTCATTATGACCAGGAACTGACATAACTGCACCAGTACCATATTCATTAAGTACAAAATTTGCTATCCAAATAGGGATTTTTTTATTTGTAATTGGATGAATGGCAAATATATTAGTATTTATTCCACAAAATTTCATTTTTTCTAATTTTTCTTTAGAAAGAGAGTTTTGATTTTGTTTTTGAATAAATTCATTTAGTATGTTATTTTTTTTTGAAAGATTAATAGAAAATTGATGAAAAGGAGATATTGAAATATATGTTACTCCCATTATAGTATCTATTCGAGTAGTAAATATTTTAATTTTATTTATACTATTTTCAATATTAAAAGAAATTTGAAATCCTTTTGATTTTCCAATCCAATTTCTTTGCATATTTTTAACTTTTTTAGGCCAATTTTTTAATTGATCTAAATCATCATATAAAGATTCAGCATAATTTCTAGTTTTTATAAACCATTGTGGTATTTTTTTTATTTTTATTATATTCTGACATCTCCAACAACAACCATTTATTACTTGTTCATTAGCTAAGACAGTTTTATCATATTCACACCAATTAACAAAACTATTTTTTTTATAAACTAATTTTTTTTTATATAATTGAATAAAAAACCATTGTTCCCATTTATAATATTCTGGTTTGCATGTAGTAATTTCTCGATTCCAATCGTAACTAAATCCTAGTGATTGTAATTGTTTTTTCATATATTGAATATTTTTATATGTCCAAGATGAAGGTGCTGTTTTATTTTTTATAGCTGCTTCTTCTGCAGGTAACCCAAAAGCATCCCAGCCAATAGGTTGTAAAACATTTTTTCCTAACATTCTCTGATATCTTGAAATAACATCACTAATAGTATAATTTCTAACATGACCCATATGTAACTTTCCAGATGGATAAGGTAACATTGGTAGGCAATAATATTTTTCTTTGTTAGGGTCTTCGTGAACTTCAAATATTTTATTTTTTTCCCAATATTTTTGTACATATATTTCAATATTTTTTGGATAATATTCTTTTTCCATATTGTACTCTATAATAAATTTTTTGATATTTTAAAAAATCAATGATTTTTTGAAAATATTTAATATTTTTAATTTTTATTTTTTATAATAAAAAACTTAAAATTAATTTAGATTATAATATTTTTTTTAATAATATTTTAAATAAAAAATTATATAATCTAACTTTTTTATTGTTCTTTTATTTTTGGAATTTTGTTTTCAGGAGTAGTAACATGTATTTGTATAATTTTTCTGCTATCTGTTGAAGATATTTTAAAATGATATCCATTGATATTAATATTGTCACCACATCTAGGTAGATGTCCAAATGCTTTCATTACCAGCCCTCCAATAGTGTCTACTTCTTCATCATTAAAATTTGTTTTAAAGATGTTATTAAATTTTTTTATTTCTGTTAGAGCGCCAATAGAAAATGTACGTTCTTTTAATTTTCGAATATTTGATTTTTCTTCTTCATCATATTCATCTTGAATTTCTCCAACTATTAATTCAAGAATATCTTCTATAGTAACTAATCCAGATACTGCTCCAAATTCATCTATTACTATTGCCATATGAGTTCTTTTTAAACGAAATTCCTTTAACATTCTATCTACATATTTACTTTCAGGAACAACAAATGCTGGTCTTATTACATTTTTAATATGAAAATCTATTTTTGAATTTTTCATAAATGGTAATAAATCTTTAGCAATTAAGAATCCTTCTACATAATTCTTATCACTATTCATTACTGGAAAACGAGAATGTGCTGATTCTAAAATAATATCTAAACATTTATTTAAATTATAATTTAATTTTAAAATGATCATTTGTGTTCTAGGAATCATTATTTCTTTAATTTTTTTCTTTGCAATATGTATAACTCCTTCTAACATATCACATGTATCTTGATCAATTAGTGCATTTTGTTCTGAGTCTCGAATTAATGTAAGTAATTCTTCTCGATTTTTAGGTTCATCATGAAAAATATGATTCAATAAAATAGAAAAAAAACCTTTTTTATTAATTTTTTCTGAACTATTTGCATCTGTTTCACTCATAATATTTATTTTTCTGTTTTTAAAACATATTTTATTATTTAGGTTAAAGTAATTTTTTTATATAAATAATTATTATTTTTTTAAAGATATGGTTTTTCATAATTTAGAGATAACATGATTTTGTTTTCTATTTTTTCCATTTTTTTTTGTTCTTCGTTATTTTTATGATCATATCCTATTAGATGAAGCATTCCATGTATAACCATATGTGCCCAACGTGATTCTAATTTTTTATTATATTTTAATGATTCTTTTTCTATAATATTTTTACATATAACTAAATCTCCTAGTATATTTATATTTTTTTTTATAAAAAAATTTAGTTGAAAAGATAAAATATTTGTTGGATAGTTTTTTTTTCTATATTTTATATTTAAATTTTTTATTTCTATTTCATCTACAATTTTAATTGTAATAATTTGAATAGTTTTTTTTTATATAAAATTTTTCTTATCCATCTTTTAAACATTATTTTTTTTGGAATTTTTTCTTTATTAAAACAGTTTATTTGAATATTTAAAATAAAGTTTTCTTTTTTTCTTATTCGATTTTTTATATTAATATTCCTTCTAATGAATGTGTATGTATTTTATTTATTTTAACTTGAACAAATTGACCAATTTTTTTGGATGATCCATAAAAACTTACAATTCTATTATTTTCTGTTTTACCATATAATTGATTTAAATTTTTTTTTGATATACCTTCTACTAAAATAGATTGTATACTTCCTAACATTTTTCTACTCCAAGACATAGTTTGTCGATTAATACAATCTTGTAATTGATATAAACGTTCTTTTTTTTCATTAATATCAGTTTCATCTTTCATTTTTGAAGCAGGAGTCCCTGGTCGATTAGAATATATGAAACTATAGCTCATATCAAAATTTATTTTTTTTATAAAATTAATTGTTTTTTTAAAATCCTCTCTTGATTCACCTGGAAAACCTACAATAAAATCAGAGCTAATTTGAATATTTGGACGTACGATTAAAAGTTTTTCAATAATTTTTTCATATTCTTCTGTAGTATATAGTCTTTTCATACGTTTTAATATTTTGTTAGAACCACTTTGAACAGGTAGATGTAAAAAACTTACTAATTTAGGTGTATCTTTATATACTTCAATAATATCATCAGTAAATGAAAATGGGTGACTTGTAGTAAAACGAATTCTTTCAATGCCATTGATCTCTGAAACTAATCTTAATAATTGAGAAAAAGAACAGCTTTTTCCTTTATGATTAAAACTTTGATATGAATTTACATTTTGTCCTAATAGATTAATTTCTTTTACACCATTTTTAGATAAATTTTCTATTTCAAATAAAATATCATCAGATATTCGACTAATTTCTCTTCCTCTTGTATATGGTACTATACAAAATGAGCAAAATTTATTACATCCTTCCATAATTGATACAAATGCTGTATATCCATTGTTTTTTATTGGTAAAGATTTTTGAAATTTTTCTAATTTTGGAAAACTAATATCAATTACAAACTTATTATATTTTTCCACTTCGTCAATCATTTTGGGTAATTTATGTAAACTTTGAGTTCCAAATATTATATCTACATATTTAGATCTTTGAAAGATTGACTTACCTTCTTGTGTTGCTACACATCCGCCTACTGCAATAATAATATTGGGGTTTTTATTTTTTAATTTTCTCCATCTTCCTAATTGATGGAAAACTTTTTCTTGAGCTTTTTCTCTTATTGAACAAGTATTTAATATTAAAATATCTGCTTCTTTAGAGTTTTTAGTGATTGTATATTGATTAGTTTTTTCTAAATATTTTGCTATCATTGAAGAATCATATTCATTCATTTGACAGCCCCATGTTTTAATATATATATATTTCATATTTAATAGCATTAATCCTAATAAGTATTTTAAAATAATTTTTAATTAAAAAATATTTTTTTCAAAATATTTTATATAGATATTTTTCCTTGAATTATAGGATGTGGATGATAATTAATAATTTTAAAGTCTTTAAAAGAATAATCAAATATTGATTTAGGTTTATTTAAAATTATTAATTTTGGTAGTTCCCGAGGTTTACGAAGAAGTTGTTTTTTTGCTAATTTAATATGATTATTATATAAATGAACATCACCACCTGTCCATAAAAATTCATCTACTTGTAAATTACATTGTTGTGCTATCATATGTATAAGAATAGAATAGCTTGCTATATTAAATGGTAATCCAAGAAAAACATCACAAGAACGTTGATATAGTTGACAACTTAATCTATTTTTAAATACATAAAATTGAAATAATACATGGCAAGGAGGTAATGACATTTGATCAAGTTCTGATACGTTCCAACTAGATACTAGTATTCTACGAGAATTTGGATTTTCTTTTAGTTGTTTTAATATATTTTTTATTTGGTCAATTTTTTTTCCATTTTTTGCATTCCAACTTCTCCATTGTTTTCCATAAATAGGTCCAAGATTTCCAAATTTATCAGCCCATTCATTCCAAATAGATATTTTGTTTTCATTAAGATATTTAATATTAGTATCACCTTTAAGAAACCATAAAAGTTCATGAATAATAGAAGGAATATGACATTTTTTTGTAGTAACAAGTGGTAATCCTTTTTTTAAATCGAATCTTATTTGGTGCCCAAAAATAGATAATGTTCCTGTTCCAGTTCGATCTTTTTTAGATTTTCCATGTGTAAGTATTATTTTTATTAATTTTAAATATTCTTTCATTTTTTAAATACACTTTTTTTTATAAATTAAAATAAATATAATACATCCAAATATAATCATTGGAATAGATAATATTTGACCCATAGTAATAAAATTTTGAATTAATCCAATTTGAGGATCAGGTTCTCGAAATATTTCAGCAATTATTCTTAATATTCCATAACTTATTAAAAAAATACTACTTAAACTACCTATAGCTTTTTTTTTAAATAAGTAAATTATTAAAAATAATAGAATACCTTCTAAAATAAATTCATATATTTGAGAAGGATGACGTGGTAATGCTCCATATTTTTCTATAATAGGTTGTAACTCAGGATTATTTAATGCTAATTTTAAATCATAAAATTTTGTATTAGAAGAAATTACAGCATAAGGAAAATTAATTGCAACTCGTCCCCATAATTCTCCATTAATCAAATTTCCTAGTCTTCCAGCAGCTAAACAAAATGGGATTATTGGAACTAAAAAATCTGAAATAATTAAAAATTTTATTTTATTTTTAATCGAAATATAATATATACTAATGATAGCTCCTATTAATCCTCCATGAAACGACATACCTCCTTCCCATATATGAAATATACATAAAATATTTTGAGTAAAATATGAAAAATTATAAAAAAGTATATATCCTATTCTTCCACCAATACATGAACTAAAAAAAATAGTATATAGAAATTGATCTATCTGAATTTTATTATTTTTTTTTTAAATATTTTTTTCCATAAAAAAAAGCAAAAATAAAACTGATAACATACATTAATCCATACCAACGTATAGAAAGAGGACCAATAGAAAAAATAATAGGATTTAATTTAGGAAAGGTGATATACATAATTTATTTTTCTCTTTTCAACTTATCATTTTATTTATTAATAGATATTTGTTTTTAATATTTTGTTATTTTTTCTAGGTTTAATAATTCTTGAATTGTTTGTCGTCTTCTAATTATTTTAAAAATATTATTTTCTATTAATATTTCTGGAATAAGTGGTCTAGTATTGTAGTTAGATGACATTGATGCACCATATGCTCCGGTATCATGAAATATTAAATAATCTCCTATTTCTATATTGGGTAATTTTCTCGTTTTTATATCTCCTCCTTCTTTTTGTGTAAATATATCTCCTGATTCACATAATGGACCTCCTACAACTGTATCAATTAGTTTATTTGATTGTTTATTATTATTAATTACAGATATATGATGATAACTTCCATACATAGTCGGTCGCATTAAATCATTAAAACCTGCGTCAATTAAGACAAAATTTTTATTACCTACTTTTTTAATTGCTCTTGCTTGTGAAATTAATATTCCTGATTCTGCTACTAAAAATCTGCCTGGTTCAATTTCTAATGTAATTGGTTTTTTTAAAAAATTAGATATTTTTTTTCTTGCTTCATCCCATAAATTAAAATATTTTTTTATATCGATAGGTTTTTCGTTAAATTTGTATGGTATTGGAAGTCCTCCTCCTGCAGAAATAAAGTCAATTTTTTCATTTATTTGAATTGCATTTTCTACCATAGAATGACAGACTTTTTTTAAATGATTATAATTTACACCTGAACCAATATGCATATGTAAACCTATTAATTTAAGTTTATATTTTTTAATAATAGGTATAGCAAATTTTGGTTCCCATATCCCATGTTTACTATTTTCTCCTCCTGTATTTGTTTTTTTGCTATGTCCATATCCAAATTTAGGATTAATACGCAACCAAATATTATGTCCTGGTGAGATTTCTCCTAATTGTTTTAACATATCTAATGATCCTATATTGACTGGAATATTATATTTAACAATTTTAGATAATGTTTCTATATCAAATAAATCTGCAGTAAAAATAATATCATTGCTATTTTTTTGAAATCCTGAAATTATAGCTCTTTCTATTTCTCCTAATGATACAGCATCAACTTTTAAATTATTTTTTTTCATTAAATTTAATATATGAATATTAGAACAAGCTTTTTGAGCAAATCTAATAATATCAAATTGTCTTAATAATTGAATTTTATTATAAATTATATTTGCATCATAAACCCAAAATGGAGATTTATATTGTTTTATTAGTAATTTAATATTTTTAATATTAAGATTACTTTGAGTTTTATTAATTAATTCAGGCATTATTTTCTCTATTAAATTTTTTAAGTTATTCAATATTATTAAATAATATATTTTTATTTTAAAAATTTTCGTAAAGTTGGGAATAAAATAACTTCTCTAATGCTTTTTTGATTAGTAAGTATCATAATTAAGCGATCAATACCAATACCGAGACCAGAAGTCGGAGGAAGACCATATTTTAAAGCTTCTATGTAATTTGAATCATATAAGATATCTTTATTTTTTTCTTTTTCTGTTTTTTTTATTTGATTTAAAAATCTATTTTTTTGATCATCTACATCATTTAATTCTGAAAATCCATTACCTATTTCATATCCTGCTATAAATAATTCAAATCGGTCAGTAGTATTATTATTTATATCATTCCTTCTTGCTAATGGAGATACTTCAACTGGATATTCTGTTATGAAAGTAGGTTGAATTAAATTTTTTTCTACTGTTTTTTCAAATATTTCATTATTAATTTCACCTATATTCGATGTTTTATTTTTTAATCCAATATTATTTGCAATTATTTTAATTTTTTTTAAATTTTTTAAATCAGAAATGCAAATATTAGGATTAAATTTTAAAATAGCTTCTTGCATAGTTAGTTTGCAAAATGGTTGATTAAAATTTAAGATATGTTCTTTATATTTAATTATTTTTTTATCAAATAAATATTTTATTATACTTATTAATAAATTTTCTGTAAATTTCATCATATATTGATAATCAGAATATGCAATATATGCTTCCATCATAGTAAATTCTGGATTATGTCTTGTAGAAACTCCTTCGTTTCTAAAATTTCTATTTAATTCAAAAACACGTTCAAATCCACCAATAATTAATTGCTTTAAATATAATTCTGGTGCTATTCTTAAATACATTTCTTGATCTATTTCATTATGATAAGTTTTAAATGGACGTGCACTAGCTCCACCAGGAATACTATGTAACATAGGAGTTTCTACTTCTAAAAATTTATTTTTTATCATAAATTTTCTAATAAACTGAATAATTTTTGATCTATTTTTAAAAATATTATATAATTTTTCGTTAGTAATAAAATCTAAATATCTTTTTCTATAACGTTTTTCTTGATTAGATAATCCATGGAATTTATCAGGTAAGTTTTTTAAACATTTATTTAGTATTATAATATTTGTAGCATGGATAGATAATTCTTTTGTTTTTGTTTTGAATAAATAACCATAAATACCTAAAATATCTCCAATATCTAATTTTTTAAATTGATTATGATAAAATTCAGTTGTAATTGATGTTTCTTTTATATATATTTGTATTCTTCCCTCTATATCTTTTAATATAAAGAAAGAAGCTTTGCCCATAATTCTTCTTTGTATCATACGACCAGAAATAGTAATATTTATTTTATTTTTTTTTAATTCATTTGTTGTTTTATTTTTATATAGTTTGTAAATTTCTTTAGAATTTATAGTTTTTTTAAAATTATTTGGAAAAGAGAATCCATATTTTTTCATTTCAATTAATTTTTTTTTTCTTATTTGATTTTCATTATTTATATCATTATATATATTTTTTTTTTTAAACATTTTTACCTCTACAATCCTGATATTAAACTTTGCTCGATAAAATCATCTAAATCACCATTTAATACAGCTTCAATATCATGTTTTTCTACTCCAGTTCTAAGGTCTTTTATTTTTGAATGATCTAATATATAAGAACGAATTTGATTCCCCCAACTAATATCTAATTTATTATTTTCTATTTTTTTTTGTTTTTTTCTTTTTTTTTGCATTTGTAATTCATATAATTTTGATTTCATTTGTTTTATAGCTTGTTCTTTATTTTTATGTTGTGATCTATTACTTTGGCATTGAGTAACAAGATTAGTAGGGATATGTGTAATTCGAACAGCAGATTCAGTTCTATTTACATGTTGACCTCCTGCACCAGAAGCTTTATATACATCTATTCTTAAATCAGATAAACAAAGATCAATATCAAGTTGTTTTTCGATATCTGGATATATAAAAATTGAACTAAATGATGTATGTCTTTTTTTAGAAGAATCAAATGGACTTTTTCTAATAAGTCGATGAATACCTGTTTCAGTTCTGAGCCATCCAAAAGCATATTCTCCTATTACTTGGATTGTAGCAGATTTAATACCAACTGCGTCACCTCCATTAGATTCATCAATAATTTTTGTTTTAAATCCTTTTTTATTAGACCATTTTAAATACATTTTTAACAATATTTTTGACCAATCTTGTGCATCTATTCCCCCAGATCCAGATTGTATATCAATATAGCAATTACAATTATCATGTTTTTTTGAAAACATACGATAAAATTCTAATTTTTTTATTTTATTTTCTATTTTTTTTATTTCTATAATTATATCTTCTATAATTTTACTATCTTTAGTTTCTTTAGCTAATTCTAAAAAAATATATACATCATTTATTTTTTTTTCGATATCATCAATATTATCAACTATTAAATTTAATAAGTTTTTTTCTTTATAAAGTTTATGTATAGATGCTTTTATTTTCCATATATTAGGTTTTAATAATTCTGAATTAATTTCTAAAATTCTAATTTTTTTTATATTATAGTCAAAGATACCTCTTTAATTCATGTTTTCTTTGATTTAATATTTTTATTTTGTTAATTATTATATTAATATCTATCATAATTTTATTATTCTTTAATTTTTAAAAAATTTTAATATTACTTATTTTTTTTTAATGTAAGATTTTTTTTAATGTAAAATAGTTTTATTTATATTCGATATATTTTACTAAGGAAAATTAATGTCATTATTTTGTTTTTCAGAAAATCTTGTTTATTCTTCATCTCAGTTACCTTTAACATTAATTTCTCTTGAAGAATGGTCTATATTTTATGTAGATGGCATTGATAGTAAAAAATTTCTTCAAAATCAATTAACAATTGATATGAATAAATTAGAGAAGAAAAAATATAAAATATGTGCTTCTTGTAATTTAAATGGAAAAGTATATAGTACTATGCTTTTATTTCATTATAGAAAGGGATATGCTTGTATTATAAGAAAAAGTTTATTTAATTTGCAAATTAAAATATTTAAAAAATATACTATTTTTTTAAAAGTTACAATACATTATTTAGAGGATATTTATTTATTAGGTTTATCTGGAAAAAATTCTAGATTATTTTTATCTAATAAATTTTTAGAAGCACCTTTTGATAGTACTCCTGTAATTTATAAAAAAGATACAACAATACTTTATTTTAATATACCATGTGAACGATTTTTATTAGTTTTAAATTTAAGAAATTTTTTATTTTTAAAACAAAAAATTAATAAGAATATTTTATTAAATAACAGTAAGCAGTGGATATCTTTAGATATGGAATCTGGTTTTCCAATTATTAATAAGAAAACATCTCAAAAATTTTTACCACAAGCAATTAATTTAGACAAACTTCAAGGAATAAGTTTTAATAAAGGATGTTATTATGGACAAGAAATAATAACTCAAGTTTTTTATAAAAACACAAATAAGTATAGATTATTTTTACTATATAGTGATGGTAAAATACAACCTGAAATTGGTGAAATTATAGAAACTAAAATATCAAATAAGTGGTTTAGAGTCGGTTTTATATTATCAATAGTACATGTTTTTCATAATATAACTTGGATTCAAGCTGTATTAAAAAAATCTATAGATTTTGAAAATTATTTTAAAGTAAATGGTTTTAAAAACATCTTTTTAATTAAAAATTAGTATTATTTTAATTTTTTATTTAATCTATATATAATATTTTTATGTCTATAAAAACATTTTTATAAAATTTAGAAAAAATACTTTTAAAATATTATGTCACAAGGTATTCTTTTTATTATTTCAGCTCCTAGTGGAACAGGGAAATCAAGTTTAATTAAGGGATTATTAAAAAAGAAATTATTGTATAATGTTCAAGTTTCTATTTCTCATACTACTAGAATTATGAGACCAGGTGAATCTCATGGAAAGCATTATTATTTTATATCAAAGAAAGAATTTAGGGTAATGATTAAGAATCAGTCTTTTTTAGAATATGCAAAAGTATTTAATAATTATTATGGTACTTCACGTCAATTTATTGAAAAAATGTTATTATCTGGAATAGATGTTTTTCTTGATATCGATTGGCAAGGAGCTAATCAAATTAGATATAAAATACCGAGTGCAAAAAGTATTTTTTTATTACCTCCTTCTAAAGATATATTATATAAAAGATTAAGAGAAAGGGGTCAAGATAGTGATACAGTAATTTCAAAAAGAATGGAAAAAGCTGTAGATGAAATGAATCATTATTCAGAATATGATTATTTAATTATTAATGATAATTTTGAAAAAGCTATTAATGATTTGAAGACTATTATTATTGCTGAACATTTATGTTTATTTCATCAAAAAAAAAAACATAATGTATTAATTACTAAATTACTAAGTAATTAAAACATAAATAAATTATTTTATATAATTCTATTAATCTAATAGAATTATATAATAATAAATTTTTAATTTATTAAACTATTTTATTTCTTTTTGATTTTTTTCTTTCGTTTTCTTTTAAAATTTTTTTTCTTAAACGTATTGAGTTAGGTGTGATCTCTACTAATTCATCATCATTAATAAAAGATAATGCTTCTTCTAATGTAAATTTTTTAAAAGTTGTTAAAACTATTGCTTCATCTGTTCCTGAAGCTCTCATATTAGTAAGTTTTTTACCTGTTAAACAGTTCACAGTTAAATCATTGGAACGATTGTGAAGTCCAATAATTTGACCTTCATATACTTCTGTTCCATGCCCTATAAATAGTTTACCTCGTTCTTGAAGATTAAATAAAGCAAATCCTACAGAAGTTCCGCTTTTATTAGAAATTAAAACACCATTGGTTCTTTGTCCAAGATTATTTTTTATTTGATTTTCTTCATAATGACTAAAAGATGTATGATATACTCCAGTACCTGAAGTAATATTCATAAATTCTGAACGAAAGCCTATTAAAGCTCGACTTGATAAAATATATTCAAGACGTACTCTATTATTTGCATTAATTATCATATTTTTTAATTCACCTTTTCTTTCTCCTATAAATTTCATAATATTACCTTGTTGTTTTTCTTCGATATCTAAAGTAAGAAACTCATAAGGTTCTTTTATAATTCCATCAATTTTCTGAAAAATAATTTTTGGTCGAGATACTTCTAATTCAAATCCTTCTCGACGCATATTTTCAATTAATATAGATAAATGTAATTCACCACGTCCTGATACAGAAAAAATATTAGTATCTTGTGTTTCTTGAATTTTTAAAGCAACATTATGCATAGTTTCTTTTTTCAGTCTTTTTAAAATTTGACGAGATGTAATATATTTACCTTCTCGACCAGAAAAAGGTGATGTATTAACTGAAAAAAACATATTTACTGTAGGTTGATCAATATTTAGTATTGGCAACGGTTTTAAATTATCTGGATGACAAATTGTATCAGAAATATTTAACTTATTAATACCTGTAATTGCAATTATATCACCTGCTTCACCTTTATCTACTTCTATTCGATTCATTCCAAAATAATTTAATATTTTATTAATTTTTCCATTTATATGTTGACCTGAGCAATTAATTATAGTTACTGATTGATTATTTTTTATATAACCTTGTTTTATCCTACCAACACCTATTAATCCTAAGTAATTATCATAATCTAGTTGTGAAATTTGCATTTGAAATTTTGCATTAGGATTTACATTGGGAGCAGGTACATATTTAATTATTGCTTCATAAAGTGGAATCATATTATTTTTTAATTTTAGATAGTCATTACCAGAAGTTCCCAAAATGGCAGATGTGTATATAATTGGAAAATCAAGTTGTTTATCATTAGCATTGAGTTCAATAAATAAATCAAATACTTGATCTACTACCCAATTAGGACGAGCATTTTTACGATCAATTTTATTAACAACTAAAATAGGATTTAAATTATATTTAAAAGCTTTTTGAGTAACAAATCTTGTTTGCGGCATTGGCCCATCTAATGCATCTACTACTAATAATACTGAATCTACCATAGAAAGAATTCGTTCTACCTCACCACCAAAATCTGCATGTCCAGGTGTATCTACAATATTTATTTTATATTTTTTCCATCTAATAGATGTATTTTTAGATAATATTGTGATCCCTCTTTCTTTTTCTAATTCATTAGAATCCATAATACGTTCAGTTTTTTCTTCATGTTCTTTAAAAGTTCCTGATTGTTGCAGTAATTGATCAACTAATGTTGTTTTTCCATGATCAACATGTGCTATAATAGCAATGTTTCTTATATTTTGATGCATTGTGTATTCCTTTATTGTAAAAAATAGATATGATTTTGATATATGACAAATAGTTTTAGAAAAGTGTAAATTTTGAGGATATTTTATAATTAAGTATAATAATTATATTTTAATATTTTAAAGTGTATATTAGATATATTTTATTTTTTTAATAAGGTTGAATTTTGTATATTATAAATTATAATAAAACTTTTTTTTTAAAAAGTGCAGCTAAAATATCAGAAATAAATATTAAACATGGAATTGAAATTGCTTTTATTGGTTATTCTAATACAGGGAAATCAAGTGCTATTAATTTTTTAACAAATCAGAAAAAATTAGCTAAATGTAGTAAAACACCTGGTCGTACTCAGTTAATTAATTTTTTTCAAGTATTACAAGATTTTAGAATAGTAGATCTTCCTGGTTATGGTTATTCTAAATGTCCAGTATCAATAAAATTAAAATGGGAAAATTTAATATATAACTATTTAAATAAAAGAAAACCTTTGAGAGGTTTAATTTTTTTAATGGATATTAGAAATCCTTTAAAATTACATGATAAAAATATTATTAATATAATTTTAAAAAATAAATTACCTGTTTTAGTATTATTAACTAAATGTGACAAGCTTACATTAGGTCAACAGAAAATTCAATTTCAAATTGTATATAATAAATTAAAATATTTGTTGAATAATTTTGATATTGAGTTATTTTCATCATTTAAAAAAGTGGGTATTTCAAAATTAAAGTATCAGTTAAATTTTTGGTATAAAAAATATTATAATAGTTAAATTATATTTTTTTTTGTTTGATATTATATATTTTAATTAAATTAGATAATTTTTTAAAACTCATTGTTTTTAAAATAATATCTTTAGAATTTATATAAATAGGAATATCTAATTTTATTTTTGCTAATTGATATGATAAAAAAGCAGTATCTTTATAAATTTTTAATTGTTTTACAACAATTTTAGAATTTCGTAAAGATAAATCTTTTATTTTTTCAAGGTTATTATAAATATTTTCAATATTTGAAAATTTTTGCAATAAAAATAAAGCAGTTTTTATACCTATTTTAGGAACTCCTGGAATATTATCTGAAACATCTCCCATAAGTGCTAAAAGATCAATAAATTCTTTAGGATCAATTCCATATTTTTCTTTTATTTTTTTTGGAGTAATAGTTTCATTTTTAGTTATATTGAAAATATGAATATTTTTTGTTAAAAGTTGTATCATATCTTTATCATGACTTACAATTAAAACATTTTCTCCAGATTGCTCAACTTTATGGGCAAAACTACCAATAAGATCATCTGCTTCTATACCAGGTATACTTAAAGTTTGAATTCCAATTTCTTCTAAAATTTTAAACAGAGGTTTTATTTGTATATACAGTGAATTTGGCATTGATGGTCTATTTTTTTTATATTCAGTAAAGATTTTGCTTCTAAAAGTTTTTTTAGATGAATCAAATATAATAATAATTTTTTTTGAATAATAATATTTCATTAAAATATTTTTTATTGTTTTTAACATACCATATATTGCTCCATATGGATTTTCTTGATTATAGTTAAAATATTGAAAGGTAAAATAAGATCGATATAAATATAAATTTCCATCTATTATAATTATTGGTTGTTTTTTTATATGCATTTTTTTTATCTTATAAAGTTATTTTTTATATTTTAATATTTACTTGTTTTTTAATAAAAAATTTATTAATTTAATATATTTTTTTGAAAAATTGTTTTTAAATAATACTTCTAATTTAGAAAATTCAATTATATATTTTCCATTTATTAACATTGTAGGGATAAAATTTAATTTTGCTTTTTTAATATCATCATTATGTTTTTGAATTAGTATTTTAATAAAAAAACTATTCCAAAATTGATTATATTTTTTAATACTAATTGAAGTATTTTTTAAGAATATTTTTTTAATATTATCAACATTTTGAATAGTATGAGTTTCTTGAATTCCTTGAAAAATAGGTATTATTATTTTATCTTCAACACCCATTTGTTCTGCTACTATCCATGCTTTTGTTAGGATTTTTCCTAATTTTCCTCCTAAAAAATTCACGTGGTACGTTTTTATATTTATATTTTTATTTTTCTTTTTTTTTATTAATTTATAAATATTATAATTTTTTTCAATTTCATAACAATATGGGCAAAAAAAAGAAAAAAAATTCATTATTTCTGGAACATCAGAAATATTTTTTTTTCTTATATTATATTCTTTTTTATTACTAAATTCGCAACTTAAAGAATTATAAGAAAATAATATACTAAATAAAAAAATTAATAGTTGTTTCATAATTTTATCCAAATTTAAATATTTTAAAAAACGAATATAATTTATAATTTATTTCAATAAAATATTTTTTATATAATAATAAACAGTTTAATTTAATATTTTTTATAAATAAGTTTATATTTTCAACTAGATATCAAATAATAAAAAATAATTTTATTTTTAAAGAAATTAATCATACTTATATGATAAAATAATATTTATCTTTAAAATCAAAATACCTTGATATGTTACTTTTTATCATATGGGTGATTTTTATGAATTATCTTTTGATGATGAAAATATATTTCTAGTATATTAAAAATTATATAAAAAAGGATATTAAAATAATAACGTTGTACCAATGGTTTGTTTTTCATGTCACACATCAGACTATTATATTTTTTAAATTAATTAAATTAGGTGAACCTATTGTAATATAATTAGATTAAAGATGAATATTCTAAAAATAAATTAACTACCTGAAAAGTAGTTTGTATAATTACTCTAGTTATTATTATAGATAAAGTTTTTCTTGAAGATACTAAAGATAATTTTATTGGGTTAATTTGGAAAGAAAATAATAAATTTGCATATACTATTTTAGATCTTTCTTTAGATTTTTTGGTTTTTATTAATACTGTTCTAAAATTCTTTAATTTCATAGATTAAACATACAAATTCTAAATAATTATTATATCCTGATAATTTGAAAGATGTTGAATTAATTAAAAAAATAAATTTTTTAGTAATCGTTATTCTTTATTGGATTTTGATTTAGATTCTTCTTATAAATTATTAAATTCAAAATTTAAAACTTGTAATTTAGATGGATTTTATATTAAAAAGAATCATTTTGTTATATGTTTTTCTAGTTGTTTATTGAAATATTCTAAATAAATATATATAAGTTGTTTATCTCATATTTTTGAAATGAATTTAACTATATGAAAATAGTATTTTTATAAATAAAAGTATTTATAAAAGTTTTGAAATTACTGAAAGCATTTCAAAAAAAAAAAAAAAAAAAAAAAAAAAAAAAAATTATTTTTATATTAAATAAAAAAAAAAATTTTGGGTAGTAAATTATTGAATAGATGGTTAAAATCTCCTTTAAAAGATTATAGATTAGTTAGAAAAAGACAAAAATGATTAATTTTTTAAAAATTTTTTATTAAGAAATACAAAGTATTTTTTGTCAAGTTAGTGATTTAAAAAAATATGTTCTAGAATTTCCTTAACGATAGCTCACCTCGTGATTTTATAAGAATGTGTTTTACATTAGAAATACTATTTTGTTTACATTTTATACTAAAACAAGTTAATTGTAATGATATAAAAACAGATAAATATTAGAATTGGAAATTTTAAAATAATAAAATCTTTACTAAAAAAATTTATTAAAAAAAAGTGTTCTTATATCTACTCGAGATAGAAATGTAATTATTTTACATTATAGTTAAAAACTTGATGATTTAAGAGCTTTAAAAAAATAATTCTTAAGAATATTTACAAAATTTGAAATCAAAGAAAAAAATTGATGATTGATTCATTTTAAATTAGATATAATACAATTAATTATTATTTTCAAATTAGACAATGTCATACATCAATTATTCCAAAATATTATATAAAGATAGAAGTTTTTAAAAAATACTGAGCGTTATACTATACTATTATTAAAAGAATATAAAAAAGTTAATAATATAAAAATTTCAGGTATTAATTTTAGATTAGAAAGAGTTTTGAATTGTTTGATATTATAGATCTGTTTTAAACAAAATTAAAAGATAGTTCTATAGTATTATCAGAATTAGATGTTTTAGTAAATTCATATGAATGTGTTATTTTTTTAAATTATATATATTCTAAATAACTAAAAAATACGATATTTTTTAATAAAATAAATAGTCAATATCCAGTTGTTAAATTTCATTTAGATAATCTATTTATCAGTAATTTTATTTTGTTAAATTAAAAAATTGATCATTACTTATCAAAAGATTTAATATAGCTGAAAAAAGTAAATATATGAGATAAATTAATTTAATTCTTATAATAGTTTATAAGGTAGTTTTATAATTGAAAAATATGCTTGTATTAGCCCTATTGATAAAATTTTTACGCATATTAATACATTAGATAGTTTAAGTAATGGTAAATCTATATTTATAGTAGAAACAAAAGAAATATTTAATATTTGAAATTATGCTACTTTACATAGTTTAGTATTAGTAGATGAATTAGATAAAGGTGTATCTACTAATGATGGATTATCCTTGGCTTGGTTATGTTCTGAGTATCTTATTTTAAAAAACAAAATCAATATTTTTATTTTCCACTTATTTTGTTAAATTAATAAAATTAGAATTAATTTATGAATATATAAAAACATGTTTATTGAAAAAAAATTACGGAATATCAATAACTTCATTATCTAGTATACCTAATATAATAATTGAAAATGCTAAATCTAAATTAATTAAATTAGAAAACAAGTAAACTTTTTATATTTAATATTATAATTATAAATAATTTCAATGTTTTTATTAGTAGATAAAAATTAATAATTTATGTAAATTATATTAAATTAATTATATTAATTTTATTTTTATAAAATTTAGGTATTTAGTATAATGAAAAATAAAAATTTTTTTAATTCTATCTTTCCATTAGATTCAAATCAAATAGAACTTTTAAAAGATTTTGAAAAAAATTGCTCTAATGTTCAGCTTGCTTGGATTTCTGGTTATTTTTGGAATTTAGCTAATCAAAATTCTTTTAATGATAAAAATAATATCAATGTACTTGATTTAGAAAAAAAAAATATAAATGACCATATAATTACAATTGTATCTGCTTCTCAAACAGGTAATGCTAGATTACTTTCAAAGCGTCTTAATGCATATTTAAATAAAAATAATAAAAAAACTTATTTAATTAAAGCTTCTGATTATAATTTTAAAAATATAAAAAATGAAAAATTTTTAATTTTAATTATCTCAACTCAGGGTGAGGGAGAACCTCCTGAAGAAGCTTTATCTTTATACAAATTTATTATGTCGAAAAGGGCTCCTAAATTAAATCATCTAAAATATAGTATATTTTCATTGGGAGATAGTTCTTATAATTTATTTTGCCAAGCAGGAAAAGATTTTGATAAGAGATTAAATGAATTAGGAGCTTCTAAACTGATAGATCGATTAGATAATGATATTGAATATGAAGATAATTATATAAAATGGTCAAAAGAATTATTATTAGTATTAAATAAGGTTAATATTTTATCATCGTCTAGTACGATATCATTAGAAAAAAATTCTAATACAATAAAAAATTATACAAAATATAGTCCTGCTGTAGCAAATATTATAAATAATCAGAAAATCACCGGTAGAAATTCTACTAAAGATATTCGTCATATTGAAATAGATATTAGTAATTTAAATATTAAATATAAACCTGGTGATGCATTAGGAGTGTGGTATAAAAATGATATTAATTTAGTAAAAAAGATATTAAAAACTTTATCTATAAAAAAATCTAGTTTAATAAAGTTTAAAAATAAAAAAATAAATATATTTGAAGCGTTAAAAAATCATTTTGAATTAACTAAAAATACTAAAAATATTGTAAAAAAATATGCTGATATTACAGAAAATAAATTTTTAAAAAATATAGTATCAAATGATCAATATTTAGAAAAATATGTTGAAAATACCCCATTAATTAATATGATTAAAGATCATCCTTATCATATTTCCTGCCAAGATTTTATTAATATTTTACGTCCTTTAACACCGCGATTATATTCAATTTCTTCATCACAAGCTGAAAATATTGATGAAATTCATATTACAGTAAGTGTAGTGAAAAAAAATATATCTGGAGAAATACATTTAGGAGGTGCTTCAGGTTATTTATCAGTGTTATTAAAAATTGATGATCCTTTAGAAATTTTTATTGAAGAAAATAATAATTTTAGATTGCCTGATGATCAAACAAAACCTATTATTATGATTGGTTCAGGAACAGGTATAGCTCCTTATAGAGCATTTATGCAACAAAGAGATAATGATAAATCAACTGGTAAAAATTGGATTTTTTTTGGAAATCCTAATTTTACTGAAGATTTTTTATATCAAATAGAATGGCAAAGGTATTTAAAAAAAGGATTGCTTACAAATATCACTCTAGCATGGTCGAGAGATCAAGAAAAAAAAATATATATACAGGATAAAATGAAGGAATGTGGAAAAGAAATATGGAATTGGATAGAAGATCAATCATATATATATGTATGCGGTTCTGCTTCTAATATGGCGAAAGATGTTCATCAAGCATTATTAGATATTATTAGCTATTATGGAAATATGAATATAGAAAGTGCAAATAAATTTTTAGATAATTTACGTTTAACTCGTCGTTATCAAAGAGATATATATTAATGATAAAAAATTTTAAAAAAGAAAAATCTTCAAATCTTACAAAAGAAGAGCATATTAAAAAAAATAGTAATTATCTTAGAGGTACTATTATTAATGATTTAAAAAATGAGATTACTAATGGTTTTACTGGAGATAATTTTTCATTAATTCGATTTCACGGTATGTATCAACAAGATGATCGTGATCTTCGTTTAGAACGTAATGAACAAAAATTAGAACCTCGTTATGCTATGATGTTACGTTGTAGATTACCCGGTGGGGTAATTTCATCTAAACAATGGTTAAAAATTGATTCATTTGCTACTAAACATACATTATATGGTACTATTCGATTAACTAACCGGCAAACTTTTCAATTGCATGGTATTTTAAAAAAAAATTTAAAAAATATTCATCAATTATTAAATCAAATAGGTTTAGACTCTATTGGAACTGCAAATGATGTTAATAGAAATGTACTTTGTACCTCTGATCCTATGGAATCTAAATTACATAAAGAATGTTATCAATGGTCTAAAAAAATTTCTAATTTTTTACTACCTCAAACAAAAGCATATGCAGAAATCTGGTTGGATCATAAAAAAGTTTTTAGTACTGATAATGAACCTATTTTAGGTGAAACATATTTACCAAGAAAATTTAAGACGACAGTAGTTATTCCTCCCTATAATGATGTAGATTTATATGCAAATGATATGAATTTTATAGCTATTACAAAAAATGATAAAATTATTGGATTTAATGTATTAATAGGCGGGGGGTTATCAATTACTCATGGAAATAAAAAAACTTGGCCTGCTCTTGCAGTTGAATTAGGGTATATTAATATTAATGATACTTTATCTATAGCTCAGGCTATAGTTACAACGCAACGAGATTGGGGTAATCGAACTGATCGTAAAAATGCAAAAACTAGATATACTATAGAAAATGTAGGATTAAATATTTTCAAGAAAGAAGTTGAAAAAAGAGCAAATGTTATTTTTAAACCAATTCAACCTTATTTTTTTACAACTCGAGGAGATCAAATAGGCTGGAAAAAAGATATTAATAATAATTGGAGTTTAACAATATTTATACAAAATGGACGTATATGTGATAATAAGAATCAATTGTTAAAATCAGGATTATTAAAAATTTCAACTATTCATAAAGGAAATTTTAGATTAACATCTAATCAAAATATTATTATTTCAGAAATATCAAATTCAAATAAAAATAATATTGAAAAAATTGCTATATCTCATGGATTAATTAAAAAAAATAGTAAATTGCGCGAGAATTCTATGGCTTGTGTATCTTTTCCAACTTGCCCATTAGCTATGGCAGAGGCAGAGCGAATATTATCATTTTTTATTCATGAAATAGAATGTATTATGTTAAAATACGGTGTAGAAAAAGAAATAATTATTTTTCGTATTTCTGGATGTCCTAATGGTTGTGGTAGATCTTTATTATCTGAAATTGGTTTAATTGGAAAATCAATGGGAAGATATAATTTATATATTGGTGGAAATAGAATAGGTACTAGAATTCCAAAAATATATAAAGAAAATATTACAGAAAAAGAAATTTTAATTCATTTAAAGTTTTTAATAAAAAATTGGTCAATTTATCGTAATGAAAATGAAGATTTTGGTGATTTTGTGATTCGAAAAAATATTGTTAAAGCAGTAATTAATCCTATCTACGATTTTTGGAATTAATAGTGAGAAAAAATGCCGTACTTTAATTATGAAAACATAAATACATTAGATTTTTCAAAAAAAAAAGAATTATTATCTGAATGTAATATGTTACTATCAAAATATTCAGTTGAAAAACGTATATCTTGGGCTTTAAGTAAATTACCTAGCGTGCATATTATATCTTCTAGTTTTGGTATTCAATCTATTGTATTATTACATCTTTTAATTAAACAAAAATCTAATATTCCTGTTGTATTAATTGATACAGGATATTTATTTCCTCAAACATATCGTTTTATTGATATGATAGAAAAAAAATTTCAATTAAACTTGAAAGTTTTTCGATCAAATATTTCTCCAGCATGGCAGGAAGCACGATATGGAAAATTATGGAAACAAGGAATTCGTGGAATTGATCTATATAATAAAATTAACAAAATAGAACCAATGAATATAGCTTTAAAAAAGTTATCTGTAAAGACATGGTTTGCAGGATTACGTCGTCAACAATCTAATAGTAGAAATAATTTACCATATATTTCTATTCAACAAGGAGTTTTTAAAATTCTTCCAATTGTAGATTGGTCTAATGACCATATTTATAAATATATTAAAGATAATAGTTTAGATAATCATCCATTATTAAAAGATGGTTATGTTTCCGTTGGAGACGTACATACTACTAAAAAATATAAACCAGGTATGTTAGAAGAGGAAACTCGATTTTTTGGTTTAAAAAGAGAATGCGGATTACACAATAATAATTAAATTTAAAATATTTAAAATTTACATTTTAATAGTTTTAAATTTTATATAATTTTTTTATTGTATTTTATAGGTTTAATATGGATTATTTACCTGTTTTTTTAGATTTAAAATCAAAAAATATACTTATTATAGGTGCTGGTGATATTGCACTAAATAAAATAAAAATATTATTAAGTTGTAAAGCTATCATTAATATTATTTCTCAAGATGTATCTTTAGAAATTCAAGATTTAATTAAAAATAAAAAAATATTTTGGATTTCTAAAGAATTTAAAATATCTTTTTTAGAAAATATGTTTTTAGTTATAGCAGCTACTAATAATACTAAATTAAATAAAAAAATTTTTGAAATATGTAATAAAAATAGAATATTAGTTAACGTGGTTGATGATAAATCAAGATGTTCTTTTATTTTTCCATCTATTATTAATCGGTCTCCTATAATCGTAGCTATTTCTTCAGCAGGAAAAGCGCCAGTTTTACTCCGTTTATTGCGTAAAAAAATTGAATCAATGTTACCTATAAAATTTGGAAATATTGCTAAAATTGCTGGAAAATGGAGAGAGATAGTTAAAAATAATTTTTCTAATATATTAGAAAGAAAAAATTTCTGGGAAAAGTTATTTAACAGTATTTTTATTCAATATGTAATTAATGGACAAGAAAAAAAAGCTATTTCTATTTTAAAAAATATGATTAAAAGACCCAATACATTAATTGGAGAAGTTATTTTAGTTGGAGCTGGACCTGGGAATAGTGATTTATTAACTTTAAGAGCTGTACAAGTAATGCAAGACGCAGATGTAGTATTATATGATAACTTAATTTCTAAAGATATATTAAATTTTATTCGTAGAGATGCAAAATGCATTTATGTTGGAAAGAAAGCTGGAATTAAAAGTATTACACAGAAAAAAATTATAAAATTATTAATTTTTTTAGCTAAAGAAGGAAAAAAAGTAGTACGTTTAAAAGGGGGAGATCCTTTTATATTTGGTCGTGGAGGGGAAGAGTTGGAAGCTTTAAAAAATGCTAATATTAATGTTCAAGTAGTTCCTGGAATCACAGCTGGAATTGGAATATCTGCTTATTCTGGGATACCATTAACACATCGTGATTATGCACAAGGAGTGATATTTATTACAGGTCATAAATGTTTTAATAATGTTTTAAATAATTGGTCTGTTTTATCTGATTCTTCTTATACTTTAGTGATATATATGGCTTCCTTAAAAGCTTCTGAAATTTCTAAACAGCTTATTTTAAATGGTCGTTTACAATCTACTCCAGTAGCTATTATTAGTCAGGGTACTACCATAAAACAAAAAGTTACTATAGGACGTCTAGATGAAATTGATAAAATATTTAAATTAACTATTAGCCCTTCTTTATTAATTATTGGAGATGTAGTTTCATTACATAAAAAATTAACATGGTTTAAAGATTCGACTTTATTTTAATAAAATAGTAGTACTAGATCTCTATAATAAAGATTTAAGGAAATATAATGTTTAAAAAAAATACTACTTATTTACGTCAGTTAGAATCAGAAAGTATTTATATTATGAGAGAGGTTGTAGCAGAATTTGAAAATCCTGTAATGCTTTATTCTATTGGAAAAGATTCTTCTGTTATGTTACATCTCGCAAAAAAATCGTTTTACCCAGGTCGTATACCATTTCCATTATTACATGTAGATACTGGATGGAAATTTAAAGAAATGTATACTTTTAGAGATCGTATTGTGAAAAATTCTAATTTAGAATTAATTATACATCATAATATGAAAGGTAAATTACTAGGTCTTAATCCATTTAATAGTAATATTTCTAAATATACTGATGTCATGAAAACAGAGGGGTTAAAGGAGGCAATAAATAAATATCAATTTGATGCTGCATTTGGTGGTGCTAGAAGAGATGAAGAAAAATCCCGTGCTAAAGAGCGTATTTATTCTTTTCGTGATAAATTTCATCAATGGGACCCAAAAAAACAACGACCGGAATTATGGTGGAATTATAATAGTCAAATTAATAAAGGTGAAAATATTCGTGTTTTTCCGTTATCTAATTGGACTGAATTAGATATTTGGCAATATATTTTTTTAGAAAAAATTGAAATTGTTCCTTTATATTTTTCTGCTATGCGTCCAGTTATAGAAAGAAATGGAATTCTTTTAGTAATTAACGATGAACGTATGAAAATTAATAAAAATGAAAAAGTGATGCATAAAATGGTAAGGTTTAGAACTTTAGGTTGCTGGCCTTTAACCAGTGCAATTGAGTCGAATGCTATTAATCTTGAAGATATTATTAAAGAGACACTAATAACTAAAACTAGTGAAAGAATGGGTCGATCTATTGATTATGATCAAAAAAATTCAATGGAATTTAAAAAAAGACAGGGTTATTTTTAAAAATATATTAAATATAGGTGAAATTTAACTAAAATGAACACTCATTTTAATACAAAAAACATAAATTTTTTCGATCATTTTTATAATTGGATAGATTTAGACAAGAAAAAAACATTATTAAAATTTTTAACATGTGGTAGTGTAGATGATGGTAAAAGTACTCTAATTGGTCGTTTATTACATGACACTAAGCAAATTTATGATGATCAATTATCTTCTTTAAAAAAAGATAGTAAATATCATGGTACTCAAGGAAAAAATCTTGATCTTGCATTAATAGTAGATGGTTTGCAATCTGAACGTGAACAAGGTATTACAATTGATGTAGCATATCGTTATTTTTCTACTGATAAAAGAAAATTTATAATTGCTGATACACCAGGTCATGAGCAATATACACGTAATATGGTTACAGGTGCTTCTACTTGTGATTTATCTGTTATTTTAGTTGATGTAAAAAAAGGATTATCTGAACAAACTTATCGACATAGTTTTATATCTACATTATTAGGAATAAAATATTTAATTGTAGCAGTAAATAAAATGGATTTAGTAGATTATAATGAAAAAATTTTTTTAAAAATAAAAAAAAATTTTTTATTATTTTCTCAAAAACTTCCTCAAAATTTAAAAATTTTTTTTGTTCCTATATCAGCTTTAATAGGTGAAAATATTGTATTTTCTAGTAATTATATGCCTTGGTATAAAGGTTATACATTATTAAAACTTTTAGAAACAATAGAAATAAATAATAATATTTATTCAAAAGAGATTCGATTTCCAGTACAATATGTAAATCGTCCTAATTCTAATTTTAGAGGATATTCAGGGACGTTATTTTCTGGTGAAATTTATGTAGGTCAATCAATTAAAATATTACCTGTTAATATTATTTCATCTGTTACTCGTATTTTAACATTTAATCAAGATTTAAAAATTGCGCACTGTGGTGAACCAATTACAATAGTATTAAAAGATGAAATTGATATTAGTCGAGGTGATTTTTTTGTTAATGTTGATTCTGTTATTCAACCTTCTCAGGAAGCTATAATTAATATTGTCTGGATGTCTAATGATTCTTTAGAAGTTGGAAAATCATATAATGCTAAATTATCAGGTAAAAAAATACGTGTTTATATTAAAGAAATCTTATTTCAAATTAATGTTAATACTTTAGTAAAAAATGAATCTAATTCATTACAATTAAATAGCATTGGTAGAATAAAAGTTATATTTAGTGAACCTGTTTTATTTGATGATTATAGAATAAATAAATTTACAGGTAATATGATTTTTATTGATGTTCTAAAGAATGATACAGTGGGTGCAGGTATGATTCAAAAATATAAAAAAGATAAATCAATTATTATTAAAAATAAAATGAAAGGTTTTGAATTAGATTTATATAATTTAATTTTAAAATATTTTCCACATTGGAATATAAAGAATAAATTATAGGTTTATATTAAAATGAATAATCAATTCAAAAAAAATATTATTTTTCAAAAATATGAAGTTACTCGTATAAAACGAGAGAAAAATAATATTCATAAATCTATTGTTATATGGTTTACAGGGTTATCAGGTTCTGGAAAATCTACTATTGCTAATATATTAGAGAATGTTTTATTTAAAAATAGTATTCATACTTATGTTTTAGATGGTGATAATATTCGATGTGGATTATGTTCAGATTTAAATTTTTCTCTTGAAGATCGAAATGAAAATATTCGACGTATTGCGGAAGTATCTAAATTAATGTTAGATGCAGGTTTGATAGTTTTAGTTGCAGTTATTTCTCCATATAGAAAACAAAGATTTATGGTTGCTAATATTTTAGGAAAAAATAATTTTTTAGAAGTTTTTGTTGATACTCCTATAAAAATATGTGAAGAACGTGATCCTAAAGGATTATATAAAAAATCTCGTCAAAAAAAAATTATTGATTTTACTGGAATTAATTCATTATACGAAGAACCAGAAAAACCAGATATTTATTTAGATGGAACTGTTTCTTTTAAAAAAAATATTAAAAAAATAATTAAAGTTTTATATCAAAAAAATATTATATGTTTTTCTAATATTTTAAAATAACAAAAAATTATTTCGAGCAATTATATGAAAATATTAAAAATATTTTTATTTTTATTATTTATTTGGTTACAATATTCACTTTGGATTGGTAAAAATGGTGTTTTAGATTATATTAAAATATATAAAAAAATTATTGTCCAAAAAAAAAAAAATAAAGAACTTGAGATAAAAAATAATAAATTAAAATCAGAAATTGAACAACTAAATAGTCATATTAAAGATTAAAAATTTTTTAAATTTATATTAAATAAAATTATATTTTAAATATAAAAATTAGGTATAAATTATGTTTAAGCATTGTTTTCAACCTAAAATTGTCGCTATTGTTCCAGCTGCAGGGGTAGGTAAAAGAATGTTATCTGGTATTCCAAAACAATATATCAAAATTAAAAATAGAACAATTCTTGAATATACCTTAATTGCGTTATTATCACATCCTAATATAGTTCGAGTTATTGTAAGTTTAAATAAACAAGATAATTATTTTAAAAAATTATCTATTTCATCTGATATACGAGTTGTTTCTGTTATAGGTGGTAATAAAAGAATTAATTCAGTTTTATCAGGTTTAGTTTTACCAATACATGAAAAATGGGTTATAGTACATGATGCTGTTCGACCATGTATAAGTTATCAAGATTTAGAAAAATTAATTTCTATTACTAAAAAGAGTAAAATAGGTGGTATTCTAGCAAGACCTATATCTGATACTATAAAATATGTTAGTCATAATACTAAAAAGATATCATACACTATTGAAAGAAAAAATATTTGGCATGCTTTAACTCCTCAATTATTTCCAATTAATTTATTACGATTTTGTTTAAAAAAAATAATTCAAAATAACATTGATATTACAGATGAATCATCAGCTTTAGAATATTGTGGATATAATCCATTAATTGTTCTAGGTAGTTATAAAAATATTAAAATCACTTTTCCTGAAGATCTTATTTTTGCTAAATTTTATCTTGAAGAATTATATAATATTTAAAAGGATATATATAATTATGAAAATTGGATATGGATTTGATTTGCATGCATTTGGAAGTTCAAATCCTTTAGTTATTGGTGGAGTAGAAATTCCTAATCACCAAGGTTTAATTGCTTATTCTAATGGCGATGTATTAATACACTCTATTATTGATGCATTATTAGGATCTCTTGCAATGGGTGATATTGGTACTTTTTTCCCAAGTAGAAAAAAAAAATATAAAAATATTGATAGCAGAATTTTATTAAAAAATATTTGGCAAAAAATTAAATTAAAAAATTATTACATATCTAATTTAGATAGTACTATAATTACAGAAACTCCAAAAATATTATCTTATGTTTTTTCTATGAGATCTAATTTGGCATGTGATTTAAATACTAAAATAAATCATATTAGTATAAAAGCAACTAGTGCTAATAAAGTAGGTTGTATTGGAAGGAAGGAAGGTATTTCCTGTCAATCAATTGTTATGTTGTTAAAGCGTACAAAGTAGTTTTATTAAAAATAATTGTATAAATAATAAAAGATAATATATATTATATCTATTTTAAATATTTTATAAAAATATATTTTATTAATATTTTTTATTTATAATAAAATGGTATAACTTGATGCAAATAAATATTTTTAAAAAAAAAATATTTTTATTAATATTGATATTGTTTTTTTATAATAATTATATATTTTGTAATAATTTTTTTAGAGAAAAAAATATTTTTTTAAATTGTAAGAAATTTAAAATATATTATTTTAAAAAAAAAGAATATTATAAATCTTTAAAAAAAAATTGTGAATTAATTAAAAAAAAAATAGATATTATTAATAGTAAAAATTATTTTAAATTTTTAAAAAAAAACATATTAAATGTTTTTTATATAGTAAAAAAGAAAGATACTTTATATTCTATTTCAAAAAATTTTCATTATAGTTTTGATCAATTAATAAGATATAATAATTTAAAAAAACCTAACAGAATATTAATTGGACAAAAATTGTTACTTAATCGTATATTAATTCATGATATTTTTAATCAAAATAAATCGATAATTACATTTTGTATTTTCTGTAATAAGAAAATTGGATTACAACATAAAATTTGTGAAAAAAAATGGAGTTGGCCTTTAAAGAATAAATATATGAGTTTTTTTTATAATTCTTCTAGTAATCAACAAGGTATTGAAATCAATGGTTTTGAAGGGCAATCTGTTTTTTCTATTTCTAAAGGAAGAGTAGTTTATGTTGGTGATTTTTTTAAAAATTATGGAAAACTTATTATTATTAAACATAATAGCGATTATTTAAGTATGTATGGATTTAATAAATATATTTTTGTTAAAATTAATCAAAAAGTAAATCAAGATCAAAAAATTTCTACTATTGGTTATTCAAAAAATAATTTATCAAAATTATATTTTGAAGTGCGATTTAAAGGTAGTCCTATTAATATATTCAATTTTTTTCCTAATATTCAATTAAAAAAAAATATAAATTTATAAAAATAAAATATGAAAATTACAACTATATTTCAAGATTTTAAATTTGAAGCAGCACATTTTTTACCTAATCTTCCTAAAGAACATAAATGTAGTAGATTACACGGTCATTCTTTTTATGTTCGTTTAGAAATTGAAGGAAAGATTAATGAAAATTTAGGTTGGATAATAGATTATAAAGATATAAAACTAATTTTTGAACCTATTTATAATCAACTTGATCATCATTTTTTAAATAATATTCATGGTTTAGAAAATCCTACTAGTGAAGTTTTAGCAAAATGGATCTGGGATCGTTTAAAACCGAAATTATCAATGTTAAAATCTGTTATGATTAAAGAAACGTGTACATCTAGATGCGTTTATAAAGAAATTTAAATGTTCTTAATTTAATTTATTTATGGAATATTTAAGTATTTATGTAATTGTATTGATAATTTCCAGTTATTTTTTTTGCATAAATTCAAACATATTTCTAATGCTTTTTTATCTTGATTAACCGGTTGTAAGTAAATCATTCGTTTCTTATTATCTTTTATACTTGATAATATTTCATATATATAAAAGATATCTTTTTTTTCAAGAATAGGAAATTTTATTTCATTAGAAACTATTATAGATTTTTCGGTAGGTTTTTTATTTTTTTTAGGAGATAAAGTAATCCAAGTATTCAAGGAGCATAAAATATTTTTAATTCCACTTGTTTCTATTTGACATTTATAACCATTATTTTCTAAAATTTTTGTTATATCTATAAGATTATATAAACATGGTTCTCCTCCAGTAATCACTACATGTTTAGAAGTCCATTTTTTTATAATTTTTAATATATCTTCAATATTTAATAAACTCCATTTTTTATTATTTTTTTTTTATTTACCATTTCATTAATAGAAATTTTTTCTTTTATAGAATGAGACCATGTATATTTAGTATCACACCATATACAACCTACTGGGCACCCTTGAAATCGAATAAAAATAGAAGGTGTGCCAATATAATAACCTTCACCTTGTATAGTTTCAAAAATTTCATTAATTGGGTATTTCATTATTTTTTCCATATATTTACGATTAAAATTAAGTTATATGAGAAACAGGTACATTTTTTTAAATACCTGATTCTCTTTATAAGATTTTTAATTATATAAAAAATAATTTAATTATTTTTTTAAACTATAAAATGGTGCTTTTTTTATACCTAATTGTTCTTCAATTCTAATTAATTGATTATATTTAGATATTCTATCAGAACGACTCATAGATCCTGTCTTAATCTGTCCTGATTCTGTTCCTACTGCTAAGTCTGCTATTGTAGTATCCTCTGTTTCACCTGATCGATGTGAAATAATAGTAGCATAATTTGCTTTTTTTGCTATTTTTATAGTTTCTATTGTTTCAGTTAATGTTCCAATTTGATTTAATTTAATTAAAATAGCATTTGCAACACCTTCTTTTATTCCTTTTTTTAAAAGTGTAATATTTGTAGCAAATAAATCATCTCCTACTAATTGTATATCATTTCCTAAAGTTTTTGTTTGATATAAGAATCCATTCCAATCAGATTCATTCTGACCATCTTCAATAGAAAAAATAGGATATTTTTTAGCTAATTTTTTAAAATAATGAGTTAACTCTTTTGAATTAAATTCTTTTTTTTCTCCTTTTAAGTTATATTTTTTATTATTTTTATTATATAATTCAGAAGCAGCACAATCTATAGCTAATGTGATATCTATACCTAACTTATATTTTGTGTGATTTATTGCATCTTGAATTATATTTAAAGCTTCTTCATTAGATTTTAAATTAGGAGCATATCCACCTTCATCTCCTACTGTTGTACTGATACCTTTTTTCTGAAGTAATTCTCCTAATTTATGAAATATTTCTGCCCCCATTTGTATTGCTTCTTTGATTGATTTTGCGCTAATAGGTTGTATCATAAATTCTTGGAGATCAATATTATTATTTGCATGTGCACCTCCATTAATAATATTAATCATTGGAAGTGGCATTGAAAAAATACCAGATGAGTTATTAAGTTCAGCAATATGTTCATATAAAGGTATTTTTTTTGAAGCTGCTGCGGCTTTTGCTACAGCTAAAGATACAGATAAAATTGAATTAGCACCTAATTTTTCTTTATTAGGAGTTCCATCTAAATCAATCATAATTTGATCAATATGATCTTGATAATTAGCATTTTGATTAATTAAAGCATGACAGATTTCGTTATTAATTAATTCGACTGATTTTAAAACACCTTTTCCCATAAAACGACTTATATCTTGATCTCTTAATTCTATAGCTTCAAATGATCCAGTAGAAGCCCCAGAAGGTACAGATGCTAAACCAATAAATCCGCCTTCAAGATGAACTTCTGCTTCTACTGTTGGATTACCTCTAGAATCTAATATTTCACGACCTTTTATTTTTTTTATTTTAGACATTTTTAACCTTTACATATTTAATATTTTTCTTTTTATATTGGGCAGCTGATTTTATAAATCCAATAAATAATGGATGACTATCACGTGGTGTAGATGTAAATTCAGGGTGGAATTGACAACCAAGAAACCATGGATGATTAGATATCTCTATAATTTCAACTATATTGTTATTTTTTGAACGTCCAGTAATTTTTAATCCAAATTTTTCTATTTTTTTTAATAAAATATTATTTACTTCGTAACGGTGTCTATGTCTTTCTAAGATAATATCTTTATTATATAATTTGCGAGATAAACTATTTAAGATTAGTTTACAAGGCTGACTTCCTAACCTCATAGTACCTCCTAAATTAGAATGACTTATTTTTTTATTAGTAATAATATTTTTTATATTATTTTGTTTTTTAATTAAATCAATTACAGGAAATTTACATGTAGGATCAAATTCTGTAGAATTTGCTTCTTTAATACCAATTACATTTTGTGCAAATTCTATAATTGCAATTTGCATTCCTAAACAAATACCAAAATATGGGATATTATTTTCTCTGGCATATTTAACTGATAATAATTTTCCTATTACACCTCTATCTCCGAAACCTCCAGGTATTAAAATACCATTAAGATTTTTTAAACATTGAGAATTTTTATTTTCTACTTCTTGTGAATTAATTAGTTTTATATTTACTTTAATTTTATTTTTTAAGCCTGCATGTTTTAATGCTTCTATTACAGATTTATAGGCATCAGGTAATTTTACATATTTTCCAATAATACCAATAACAATTGTACTATTAGAATTTTTTTCTTCATAAATAACTTTATCCCATTCTTTTAAATTAGCTTCAGGAGCTTTTAATTTAAAATATTCACAAATATAATTATCTAATTGTTGATCTTTTAACAATTTTGGTATTTTATATATTGAATTAACATCTTTTAATGAAATAACAGCATTTACAGGAACATTACAGAATAATGCTATTTTTTGTCGTTCATTTATTGGTATATTTTTTTCAGATCTACAAATTAAAATATCTGGTTGTATTCCAATAGATAATAGTTCTTTTACTGAATGTTGTGTAGGTTTAGTTTTAATTTCTCCAGCTGTTTTGATATAAGGTACTAATGTTAAATGTATATAGATTACATTTTTACGACCTAAGTCAACTGCAATTTGTCGGATAGCTTCTAAAAATGGTAAAGATTCAATATCTCCTACTGTTCCACCTATTTCTACAAGAATTATATCGCTATTTTTAGAACATAATATAATTCTTTTTTTAATAGCATCAGTAATATGTGGAATTACTTGAATAGTGGCTCCTAAATAATCTCCTCTTCTTTCTTTTTTTAATACTTCTGAATAAATGCTACCTGTTGTAAAATTATTTAAATATGTCATTTTAGTACGAATAAATCGTTCGTAATGTCCTAAGTCTAAATCAGTTTCTGCTCCATCTTCTGTAACAAATACCTCACCATGTTGTATAGGACTCATAGTTCCTGGATCTACATTTATATATGGATCTAATTTCATAATAGTTATTTTTAAATTTCTTGCTTCTAATATAGCTCCTAAACATGCTGCCGCAATACCTTTTCCTAAAGATGAAACTACTCCACCTGTAATAAAAATATAATTTTTAATCATGCTGAAATGTAAAAATATTAGTTAAAATAAAAAAGTAATTTAAAGACTATAATCTTTAATTGCATTATTTAATTGTATTAATTTAATTTTAAAAATTTTTAATATATAAAAATTATATTTTCTATTTCTTTATATTCCATGTGTCTTTTAAACTAACAGTTCTGTTAAAAATTAATTTATTTTTTTTTGATTCAACAGAGTCTATACAAAAATATCCAATTCTTTCAAATTGAAAAGATAATTTTTTATAATTTTGATTTTCTATAGTTTTATTTATATTTTTTTCAATAAATCCATTTTTAATAATTATTGAATTAGGGTTTAAAAAAGATAAAAAATTTTTTTCTTGATCTGGATTATCTATATTAAATAATTTTTCATATAATCTAAATTCTGATGGAAAAGAATTTTTTACTGAAATCCAATGTATTACTGCTGGATTTTTTTTATTTATTGGTTTTTTTCCTAATGTATTTAGATTACAATAACATATTATTTGTATAATTTTACCAGACAAATCTTTTTCTATTTTTTCTGCTTTAATAATATATGAATATCTTAAACGTACTTCTTCACCAATTTTTAATCTTTTATATTTTTTTTCATATTTTTCTTTAAAATCTTCTCTATCAATATATATTGTATTAGTAAAAATAATTTTATGTGTGCCTAATTCTGGTTTTTTTGGATGATTTGGAACAATAAACGTTTCTTCATAGTTATTATCAATATTGTATAAATATAATTTTATTGGATCTAAAACAGCCATAGTACGTATAGATTTTTCGTTTAATTCTTTTCTAATACAATATTCTAACATAGAAAATTCTATTAGATTATTTTGTTTAGTTACACCAATTTTTTCACAAAAATTTTTAATAGAAGAAGGTGTGTATCCCTTTCTTCTTAATCCAGAAATAGTTTGTATTCTAGGATCATCCCAGTTGTTAATAATTTTTTTTTCAATAAGTATACTAATTTTTCTTTTAGATAAAACTGAATATTTTAAATTTAATCGTGAGAATTCATATTGTTTTGGACGATTTTTAATACTTATATTTTCTAAAATCCAATTATATAAACGTTTATTATCTTGAAATTCTAAAGTACAGAAAGAATGTGTAATACCTTCAATCGCATCAGAAATACAATGTGCAAAATCATACATTGGATAAATACACCATTTATTTTTTGTTTGATGATGTTCTTGAAAAATAATTCGATATAAAACAGGATCTCGCATAATTATATATGTAGATTTCATATCAATTTTTGCTCGTAAACATACTTCTCCTTCTTTGAAATATCCATTTTTCATTTTTTTAAATAATGTTAAATTTTCTTCAATACTTCTATTTCTATATGGACTATCTTTTCCAGTTTGAGTTAATGTACCTCTATACTCACGTATTTCTTCTTTTGTTAATTCATCTACATATGCTAGTCCTTTTTTAATTAATTCTTTTGCATATATATATAATTTTGGAAAATACTCAGAAGAGTAATGAATTTTTTTATTCCATTTATAACCTAACCATTTAATATCATTTTTAATTGCGTTAATATATTTAATATTTTCTTTAAGCGGATTGGTATCATCAAAACGAAGATTACAGTGTCCATTATATAAATTTGCAAGTTCAAAATTTAAACATATTGATTTAGCATGTCCAATATGAAGATATCCATTTGGTTCTGGTGGAAAACGAGTTCGTAATAACAAATATTTATTTTTTTTAAAATCTTTTTTAATAATATTGTAAATAAAGTTATTATTATATTTTTTAATTTTAATATTCATTTTTTCCTATAATTTAATTTATCTTTAATATAATTGAAAATTTTAATGTTTAATTTTTTAAAAATTTTTTATCTTAATAATTATATTGATAATTTATTTTGTTTATTATAAAATAAAAAAATAAATTATTTAAAATATTAAATAAATATTTTTTATTTAGCTACGTAGCTCAGTTGGTTAGAGCACAGCACTCATAACGCTGGGGTCATGGGTTCAAATCCCGTCGTAGCTATTATTGTTTTATTTGCGGGAGTGGCGAAATTGGTAGACGCACCAGATTTAGGTTCTGGCGCCGAAAGGTGTGCGAGTTCAAATCTCGCCTCCCGTATATTTTATAGTTTTTCTTTATTTTTGGGGTATAGCCAAGTGGTTAAGGCACCGGTTTTTGATACCGGCATCCCTGGTTCGAATCCAGGTACCCCAGCCATCTAATATTTTATTTCTATAAAACAATATAAAATGAAATTATAAAAAATATTAATTTCAAATAAATAATTTTTTAGATTTAAAATCTATTATTTTTTTATTTTAGAATATTTATATAAAATAAAATAGGTTTTTTATACTATGTATTTAAATCAATTAAAAAAAAAAGCAGCATGGGCAGCATTAAATTATATTGTTCCTGGAACTGTTATTGGAATCGGAACAGGGAGTACTGTTTCTTATTTTATCGAAGCTTTAAGTACAATTCAAAATTCATTCTCTGGTGTAGTTTCTAGTTCAAATGCTTCTACAAGATTATTAAAAGAAAAAGGTATTAATAATATTTTAAATTTAAATATTTTTTCTTCATTAGAGATTTATATTGATAGTGCTGATGAAATAAATACTAATATGCAAATGATTAAAGGTGGAGGAGGTGCATTAACTAAAGAAAAAATTATTGCAGGTATGTCTAAAAAATTTATTTGTATTATAGATGAAACAAAAAAAGTAAATGTTTTAGGGAAGTTTCCCTTGCCTATTGAAATCATTCCGATTTCGATATCTTTTATTTCAAAAGAAATAATTAAAATAGGAGGTATTCCTAAGGTTAGAAAAAATGTTATTACAGATAATGGTAATATTATTTTAGATGTATACAACTTAAATATAGATGATCCTATATCAATAGAAAAAAAAATAAATTTATTACCAGGAGTGGTTACCGTAGGTTTATTCGCTTTAAGAGGTGCAGATATTGTATTAATAGGAAAAAAAAAAGGTGTTGAGATCATAGAAAAATAAAATTATTAAGAAAGTATTTTTAATTAAATTTATTTTAAATCACCAAATTTTACTTGTAGTGCTGTTACTGCTGAAATTGCAGCCGTTTCTGTACGTAATATTCTTGGGCCTAATTTAATTGAAATAAATTTATATTTATTCATATTTTGTATTTCTGATAATGAAAAACCACCTTCACAACCAATTAATAATCTTATATAATTATTATATGTTAATTGACTAATACTAATTTTAGATTTTTGATTTAAAACAATTTTGCTTTCATTTTCATATTTTTTTTGACACCATATATTCATTTCCATAGGGTAATTAATTATTGGTACAATATTACGTCTACATTGTTGACATGCAGAAATGATTATATTTTTCCAATAATTAACTTTTTTTAAGATGTGTTTTTTGTTTTTATTAATATTACAATATTTAGAAAATAATGGAGTAATTACATTAACACCTAGTTCAACACATTTTTGAATAGAAAAATTCATTTTTTCATGTTTTGAAATCACTAATCCTAAATGAATAAATAATGGAGATTCAATATTTTTTTTCTCTTTATTTAAAATTAAAATAGTTACTATTTTTTTTTGAATATGTATAATTTTAGATAAAAAAATATAATTTGTATTATTAAATATTTCTAATTTATCTTGTATATTCATACGTAATACTTTAATTATATAATGCGTATTAGATATATCTAATATTATTTTTTCATTAATCATTAAATTATTATCGATATAAATACGTGGAATTCTATTTTTCATATTTTTTTAATAAAAAAATTTTTTATTGTTTACATTTTTTGTAAACATAATTATTGTGATTACCCTGAATTTTAAATATTTTATTTTCTCTTATACATTCCCATTTAGTTACAGGAAAATTAATATTCCATTTTTTAAATAATTGTTTTTCTTTTATAGATAATGGAATATTATACATTTTACTCATATAAAAGTAAGTTCTAGCTATTATACCCTTAGCTCGTTTTGGAGGTTCTATTAATCTTTTTTTAAAATCTATTTTTACATTACATTTTCCATATTGTTGTATATTATTATTCAATTCACTATACATAAAATTGGACCTATCTGCATTAATTTCTCCAATAGAAGGTTGTAAATTGTGTAAATCAAATTCAATTTTCTGGTAATTATAATCTTGTTGACATTTTTTTCTACCTCCATATTTCCAACATTTTTTTTGATGCCCAAATTGCCATGCTGGAACAACGTGTTCCCATTCAATTCTTTTTGCTCGATTAAAATTTTTACGGATTTTATAACCACATGATGATAAATCAGGTACTCCTTTTTTATTATTCCAAATAATTTTACATCCACAATAAAATGTTCCAGGAGCATTTTGATGTATTCTTACTGCTAAGATTTTAATTTTTTGAAAATTATGTGTATTTTTTTGTTGTATATTATTTTTTTTAATTAAAATTAAAAAAAAAATAATAGTACAGATAATAAATATTTTTTTTATCATTTTTTAATTCTTATAAAATTGTATTAATTATTTTAATTTTTAAAATAGTTTATTTCAGTATTATTATTTAATAAAAATATTAAAATAATTTTTATATATCTTATTTAAAAGATTTTATATAAAATTGGATTTAATTAAACATATATTTTACTTGTTTTAATAAATTTTTCAATGAAAAAAGGAATATACAGTATAATGAATGAATATCTTTTTACATCAGAATCAGTTTCCGAAGGTCATCCAGATAAAATTGCTGACCAAATTTCTGATGCTTTATTAGATGCAATTATTCAGCAAGATATTAAAGCAAGAGTTGCTTGTGAAACTTATATAAAAACAGGAATGGTTTTAATTGGTGGTGAAATTACTACTAATGCCTGTGTTGATATGGAAGAAATTACTCGAAATACTATTAATAAAATTGGTTATATTAATTCAGAAACAGGTTTTGATGCAAATTCTTGCGCAATATTAAGCGCGATAGGAAAACAGTCGCCAGATATAACTCAAGGAGTAGATCGATTTAATCCATTTGATCAAGGTGCCGGAGATCAAGGTATTATTTTTGGATATGCTACTAATGAAACTGATGTTTTAATGCCAGCACCTATTACATATGCTCATTTATTAGTTAAAAGGCAATCTGAAATAAGAAAAAAAAAGATTTTATCTTGGTTAAGACCTGATGCAAAAAGTCAAGTAACATTTCAATATAAAAATAATAGTATAATAGGAATAGATACAGTTGTTTTTTCAACTCAGCACCAAGAAAATATTCATCAAAATTTATTAAAAGAGTGTGTTATGGAGGAAATTATAAAACCAGTTTTGCCAAAAAAGTGGATAACAAAAAATACTAAATTTCTAATTAATCCTACTGGTCGATTTGTAATTGGTGGTCCAATGGGAGATTGCGGTTTAACAGGTCGAAAAATTATTGTAGATACATATGGTGGAATGTCTAGACATGGTGGAGGTGCTTTTTCTGGAAAAGATCCATCTAAAGTAGACAGATCTGCTGCTTATGCTGCAAGATATGTAGCTAAAAATATTGTAGCTGCAGGTTTAGCAGATCGTTGTGAAATTCAATTATCGTATGCAATTGGTATATCTAATCCTACATCAATTATGATTGACACCTTTCAAACTGGAAAAATTAGTAATCAAGCTTTAATTAATTTAGTTCGAGATATTTTTGATTTACGACCATATGGTATAATTCAGATGTTGGGTTTGCTTAAACCTATTTATTTTGATACGTCTGTATATGGACATTTTGGAAGGGAAAAATTTCCATGGGAAAAATTAGATAAAGTAGATGCTTTATCTCAATAAGTTGTTTGAAATATTTAATTTTTTATAGATATTTTTATACTATTATAGATAGTTATATAAAATTATTAATAATTTTTTCCCCATGTTAATTTGGCATGGGAGAATTGATTATTTTTTTTAAATAATCTTTTAAAGATAAATTTTCATTCTTTTCTATTTTTATTTGTTGATTATGTGATCGAATAGCTTCATATTCAAATTTTTTTTTGTTTGTATTAAATTTAAATTTATCAATAAAATTTTTGTGATATTTATTAGCTAAATATAACCCTTTTTGTTTAATTTTATTTTTTTTAACGAATAATTTTAAAAATTGTTCTGAATAAGTTAGTTCTGGATATTGAAAAAAAAGTATTTTTTTATCACATACTTTTTGATATTCTGAATTTTTTAATTGATTATCGAAAATTTTAGCAATTTTTTTTAAATCTTGAAATATTCTTTGACCAATATATTTTAGTTCATATTTTTTTTCTTTATTAATATAAATTTTTTGATTAGGTTTTCTCCCTTCAAAAATAATTTTATTCCAATTTTTATTGATAATTAAAAAATCTGTTTTTTTTATTTTAGGAGCTTTAATTAAAGCACACCAAATTAAAAATAAGTCTAATAAAAGTATTTGATTTTTATTAATTCCTATTGATGAAAATGGGTTTATATCTAAAGAACGTATTTCTATATACTCAATTCCTTTTTTTTCTAATTCACTTAAAAGTGATTCACCATAATTTATTTTTCTTTTAGGTCTAATTTGTGTGTACAATTCATTTTCTAATTGTAATATATTTGTATTTAATTGTTGTAATTCACCAAATTTATTTTTTATACCTAAATTAGAAAATTTTTTTGAAGGTGTTTGCATTATTTTTTTTAAAGATTGAATATATGATTGTAAATCGTTTAACTCAATATTTAGATCGATATTAGAAATATTTGTATGTCCAAGATCACTAATTCTTAATGAAGTAGCCCATGGTAAATATAATATACCTTCTTTATTTTTTTTAAATTTGTATTTTTTATTATTTAAAAAATGTTTTGATATTGCAGGTGATGCTCCAAATAAATATGGAACAATCCAACCAAATTTATAGTAATTTCGGATTAAATTTAAATATCCATCTGATATATTTTTTTTACCCCAGAATGTTTTTGGCAATGAAAAATTATAATGAATACCTGAAATAGTATGTTTTAAATCACCATATCTTAATTTTAAACCTTTTCTATAAAGTGTTTTGAATTTTCCATAGTTAGAACTTCCATATTTTGCTATTTGAATTTTTGTTGATTTTTTGTAAGAATATGGAATACTAAAAGGCCACATTCTTTCTTTTTGGTTTTTATATGCTACAAAAGAATGCAAATCTTTTAAAAATTTTAATAGATAATTTATATTATTGGTAGTAGGTGTAATAAATTCTAATAAATTTTCAGAAAAATCAGTTGTAATCCATGTATTAGTTAAAGCTGATCCAATTTCATATGGATGATTTTTATTAGAAAAATTTCCATTTTTTTTAATTCTTAATGTTTCTCTTTCAAGGCCTCGATTAATATTTTTTAATATTGATGAGTTGTTTTCTAACCAAGTAATTTTTTTTGATATATCCTCTATCAATTTTTTCTCCTAATTTAAAATTTAAAAATTATTTTTTTCAGGATAATAATTTCTTGGTAGAACTTTTTTATCTGCATCCGGAAGGATTCGAACCTCCGACCGCTCGGTTCGTAGCCGAGTACTCTATCCAACTGAGCTACGGATGCAGTTTTAATAATTCGGTGAAAGAGGGATTCGAACCCTCGATGCAGAGTTTTTCTACATACTCCCTTAGCAGGGGAGCGCCTTCATCCTCTCGGCCATTTCACCTATTTTTTTATTAGTTTTAATTTTACTTTTTTTTAAATATAAGTCAATTTTTTTTTAAAAAAAAGTAAGAATAGTTACAATGCATCCTACTTAAAATACGTAAGATGCAATATTTATATAATTAATTTTTTTGTTGTTTTTTTTCAGTTTGAATACGTTGATATATTTCTTCACGATGGACAGAAATTTCTTTAGGGGCATTTACACCAATACGAACTTGGTTTCCCTTAACTCCTAGTACTGTTACAGTTATTTCATCGCCAATGATTAATGTTTCGCCAACTCGACGAGTTAAAATAAGCATTCTTTGTTCCTTGAAATAAAAAAGTTCATTCCATCTAATTCCTGGATTTTAAAATAATTAAAGACTAAATTATAGATGAGAAAAAATTAAAATAATATATTATTTTTTCTTTTAATATTATATACTAATGTAATTTTAATAGGTATATTAATGCTATAATTAATTTATATATTAAAATAATTTAAACAGATTTTTCTTTTATTTTTTTTATTTTTAAATTAATCCATATATTAATAATTTTTAAAACTTTAGATAAATTATTTTTATTTAAAATAATACCTTCAGCAATTTCTTTTTTCCCCCCTCCTTTTCCATGAGTGTATTTTATAAAAATATTAATAATTTCTAATGCATTGATATAATGAATTAGATTTTTTGTAACTCCTATAGTTATATAAAAATCAGTATTATTCTTGTTTATAAAGATAATTATTGCATTTTTTAAATCTTTTTTTAATTGTTTTATTATTGATTTTATTGATTTTTTATCATAATCTTGAAATATATGAATTAGAAGTTGAACTCCATGTATATTTTTAATATTTTTAGTTATTTTTTTAATTTGATATATATTTTCTTTTGTTTGAAATACATGAACTTTTTTTTCTAAATTTTTAACTTTAATTAAAAGTTTTTCTATTTTTTCTTTAATATTATTACTTTTAGTTTTTAAAGAAGTAGATATATTTTGAATATCATTTTCTCTAGTATGTAAAAATTTTATTGCGTTGATTCCTGTTGTTGCTTCTATTCTTTTAATTCCAGATGATATACTTAAATAATTTATTATTTTGAATAGTCCTATATTTCCAGTTCTAGAAGTATGTGTTCCACCACATAATTCTATAGAAAAGTTTTTTATGTTAACTATTCGTACAATAGAATTGTATTTTTTTTCAAATAATGCAATTGCTTTTTGCTTTTTTGCTTCTTCTAAAGTAGAATATTTAGTTGTAATTAAATTATTTTTACATATTTCTGTATTTATAGTATTTTCAATTTTTTGTAAATTAGATAAGCTAATATTTTTAGGATATGAAAAATCAAATCTTATATGTGTATTACTTACTAAAGAACCTTTTTGAGTAACTATATCACCTAATACTTTTCTTAATGCAGAATGAAGTAAATGAGTAGCAGAATGATTTATTTCAATCTGATTTCTATAAATTGTATTAATTTTAGTATATAAAAAATTATTAATTTTAAATTTTCCTGTAACTAATTGACCAATATGCCCTATTGTATCTCCATATTTTTTTGTATTTTCAACTAAAAATCGTGAATTTTTATAATATAATTCTCCTATATCTCCTATTTGTCCCCCAGATTCTGGATAAAAAGATGTTTTATCAAGAAAAATAATTCCATTTTCTCCTTCTGAAATACATGAAACTGATTTTTTATTTACATAAATATGTTTTATTAATGATTTAATTAAATGTTTTTTATATCCTTTAAAAATACAATTATCATTAATGTTGATTATCTGATTATAATTTTCATAAAATTTATTTTTTTTATTTGATTGTTTTTTTTGTTTTTCTTTTTCTAAATAATAGCTATCAAAATCTATTTCAATTTTTTTTTCACGACAAATATCAGATGCTAAATCAATAGGAAAACCGAAAGTATCATGTATATAAAACAAAGTTTTTCCAGAGATTTTTTGATTAGAAGTTTTATTAAGTTCTATATTTAATATTTTTATTCCTTTTTCAAGAGTTTCTGAAAATTGCATTTCTTCTATTTTAACTATTTCTTTGATTTTTAATTCTTGATCTTTCAAAAATTTAAAGTATTTACTCATATTTTGAATAAAATTAGGTATAATTTTATAAAAGGATTTTTTTTTAATTCCAATTTTATATGCATGTCTTAATGTTCTTCTGATAATTCTTCTTAAAATATATCCTCGATGTTCATTTGATGGAATTATATTTTCATAAATAAGAAAAACAAAAGCTCTAATATGATCAGAAATTATTTTTAAAGAAGTTTTATTTATTTGTTTAATATCGCTAAAATTATATATTATTTGAATTAATTCTTGGAATATATCAATTTTATAATTTGAATTTACATTTTGAAGAACTGAAGCAATTCTTTCTAACCCCATTCCTGTATCTATTGATTTATATTTTAGTGGAATGATTTTTTCTGAATTAATTCGATTGTATTCTATAAATACAATATTCCAAATTTCAATAAAATTTTGATTTTTGTTTTTTAAAAATTCTGAAAAATTATTAGAGTTTCCTGAAGTATAATTATAGAATATTTCAGTACATGGTCCACAAGGACCTGTATCACCCATTTGCCAAAAATTTTCAGATTTGTATTTACAATTTTTTTTATCTCCTATCTTTATAATATGTGTAGATGGTACTTTGATAATATCAATCCATATTTTATATGTTTCTTCATCATTTTTATATACTGAAATCCATAGTTTATTTTTATCAATATTAAACCATTTTTTACATGTTAATAATTCCCATGCATATATAATTGCTTCTTTTTTAAAATAATCATTAAAACTAAAATTTCCTAACATCTGAAAAAATGTATGATGTCTTTCAGTGTATCCAACATTTTCTAAATCATTATGTTTTCCTCCTGTTCTTAAACAATTTTGTATAGTAGCAATACGAGAGTATTTTTTTTTTTTGGGATTTAAAAAGTAACTTTTAAATTGATTCATGCCTGCATTAGTAAATAATAATGTTGAATCATATGTTGAAACTAAAGGACTACTAGGAATAATAGTATGTCCTTTTTTTTTAAAAAATTTTAAAAATTTATGTTGTATTTCATTAGTTGTGTTTTTCATATTTTTTAATTTTTGTTTAAAATAATTTAAATTATAAATATATTTTAAAATAAAACTGATTATTTAACTTTAAAGTAAAAATTTTTAATATAAAAAATATTTATTATTCTGAAATATTTTAAATATTATTAATTTGAATAATTTTATCTATTTTTTGAGCAGTATCGAATATTTTTAATTTAATAAAAGCTAGTTTCATGTATTTTAATGCTTTTATTGATGATATAGTTTCTGGAAAATTTTTTATTATTTCTTCACCTCGATTAATTACTGCTATATATTTTTTGTTTTTAAAATAATATTTCAATATTTGAAGATTATATTGCCCTAAACGTTGTTTTAAATTGAATAAATCTTTTTTTATATTTACAATATAAATACTTTTAGGATAACGAAATAAGAAATCTTTTAATTGAAAAAAAGCTCTTTTTGCATATATAGGATCACTTTTATAGTTTTGTATTAAAAAAGTTTTAAAAAAAATATTTTTATCTAATGCTATGTCTATTAAACTTTTAATATATAAAACATAATCTATGTTTAAATGTTTTGGATATAGTTGAATAAATTGATTTATATTTTTTTGAGCCATATTAAAATTTTCAATTTTATAATAAGCATAAATTAAATTAATTTGAATTTTATCAGAGTAAGAAGTATTAATATTATTTTTTTTCATACTTTCTAAATGTTGTATTGCCTGATAAAATTTTTTTTCTTTCAATTCATTTCTACAATATTTATAAAATATTTTTTCTTTAATCTTTTTATTTTGTTGTATATTTTCTGCATATCCTGAGAGATGTATTGATAATAATATAAAAATAATTAGGATGTTTTTTTTACACATAAGATATTTTTCTATAATTGAATAAAATTTTATATTAATAATATTAATTAATTATATAGAATATCATATTTTATACTAATTAAAGATTTAGATTAAATAAAAAAAATGATAAGGATTTTTTATTGAAAATAAAAGAATTAAATGTATTAGCGCCTTATACTAATACTAAAGGAAAAAGATTAGATCAAATAATTTCTAATATCTTTATACAATATTCTCGATCTTGTTTAAAAAATTGGATTCTTATGGATCATGTATATGTTAATGGAAAAATAGAAAACAAACCTAATAAAAAATTACTAGGCGGTGAAAAAATTACTATTTATCCAATTGATCAAAAAAAAACATTTGATTCGCCAGAAAATATTTTTTTAAATATTATTTATGAAGATAATCATTTACTAGTTATAAATAAATCTTCTGGTTTAATAGTTCATCCCGGAGCAGGAAATAATAATGGAACAGTTTTAAATGCATTATTATATCGTTATAAAAATAGTAAATATTTACCACGTTGTGGTATTGTTCATCGATTGGATAAAAATACAAGTGGATTGATGATTATTGCAAAAACAATTTTTTCGTATTATTTTTTAGTTAAATTATTAAAAAATAAAAAAATTATTCGTAAATATCAAGCTATTGTTAAGGGTAATATGATTTCTGGTGGTACTATTAATTATCCTATAATGCGACATCCTTGTAAAAGAATCCGTATGGTAGTTAATCCGTTAGGAAAACCTGCTATTACGCATTATAAAATTATTCATCGTTTTAAATTTTATACACATATTTTATTACAATTAGAAACAGGTCGTACACATCAAATTCGTGTTCATATGGAATATATTAAATATCCGTTATTAGGGGATCCTGTATATGGAGGAATTAATTATTCTAATAGATATTTTAAAAAAAAATGTTTTTATGAAAAAATAATTTTTTCTCGTCAGGCATTACATGCACATTATCTTGAATTTTTACATCCAATTACTAATAAATTAATGAGTTGGGAAATTGATTTACCTCTAGATATGAAGAGTCTTATTTTAAATTTAAATACAAAATTATAAAAAATTTTTATAAATTTATTTTAAATATATAAAAAAGTTTAAAGAGTTGATAATTTTATGTCAGAAAATTTTATAGATATGAAACTTTTACTTGATTATACTAAAGATAATCAAAATAAAATTATAAATAAACCAATAGGTTTATTAATTAAAAAATCTTTAGAGAACTATTTATCAGTTTTAGATAATACTAAAAATATTAATAATTTATACTCATTAGTATTATCTGAATTTGAAAAAATTTTATTAGATGTTATTATGCAGTATACGCGTGGAAATCAAACAAAAGCAGCTTTTATAATGGGTATAAATCGAAGTACTTTAAGAAAAAAATTAAAAAAATATAGTATGAATTAATTTTTTTTAATTGCACTTTCTATAAATTTTTTTTATCTACAAGAAGGTGCAAATAATTTATATATTTTTATAATCTTTTAGAAATAGTTTTTAATGCACAATAATATCCATATATTCCTAATCCTGAAATCACACCATTAGAAATATCAGAGAACCATGAATGAGAACGAAAGTCTTCTCTATTATAAATATTAGAAATATGAACTTCAATAAATGGTATAGAGACTGCAATTAAAGCATCTCTTATTGCTATACTAGTATGAGTAAAAGCTGCAGGATTTATTATAATATAATCAATATTGTTTTTTTTAGACAAATGTATTTTCTCAATTAATAAATATTCTGCATTAGATTGTATATGACTTAATGATATATTTAATTTTTTTGCTTTTTTTTTTAGTTTTTCAATTAAATCTGATAAATTGTTTTTTCCATATATATTTGGTTCTCTTAAGCCCAATAGATTTAAATTAGGTCCATTAATTAATAAAACATTTTTTTTATTTTCCATATTATTCTCAGTAATAAAAATTAAATAAAGAAATATTTAACTTTATTTTATAATAAATTAATAAAATTATAAATATTTTATAAAAAATATTTTTTATTTGTTATTTATATTTTATAATATTATTTTATAATATATATAATATTATTTTTTATTAAGTGAGTTCAAATGACATTGGAATTAGTTACTGAATCTTTATTAACTTCAAATAAAATAAATCGTGAAGATATTTTAACAATATTAGAAGAAGTTTCTGTTAATAATTTAGATTATGGAGATTTATATTTTCAATCACATATTTATGAATCCTGGTCTTTAGAAAAACGAATTATTAAAGAAGGTTCTTATCATTTAGATCAAGGAGTTGGTATTCGAGCGATTTCAGGTGAAAAAACTGGTTTTTCTTATACAGATCAAATATCAATCGATTCAATAAGAAAAAGTGCAAAAATAGCTAAAAGCATAATTGATTATCAAGATAAAAAAACAAAAAAAAAGAATTTTATAGAACAAAAGAAAAATAATTTTTATGATATTTTAAATCCATTAGAAAAATTTAGTTCTAGTGAAAAAATTGATTTACTTTATAGAGTAGATCATATTGCACGTAGTCTTGATCATCGTGTAGTTGAAGTTAGTGCTACTTTAAATGGGTCTTATGAAAAAGTTTTAATTGTATCTACTGATGGAAATTTTTCTACAGATATTAGACCTATGGTTGGTTTTTCAGTAAATGTTTTAGTAGAAGACAAAAATCATCGAGAATACGGGAAAAGCGGAGGTGGAGGTCGAACTAATTATAGTTTTTTTTTAAGTAAAGATGATTATTTTGAAGACATTAGAATTGATTATTGGACTAAAGAAGCTGTCCGAATAGCTTTATTAAATTTATCTGCAAAAGAAGCTCCTTCTGGAACTTTCCCTGTTGTTTTAGGATCAGGTGGACCTGGAGTTTTATTACATGAAGCTGTAGGACATGGTTTAGAAGGTGATTTTAATAGAAAAGGTACTTCAGTTTTTTCTAATATGATTGGTCAAAAGGTAGCTTCAGAGTTATGCACTATAATTGATGATGGGACAATAAAAAATCAACGTGGATCATTAAATATTGATGATGAAGGAGTTTCAGGACAATATAATATACTAATTGAAGATGGAATTTTAAAAAAATATATGCAAGATAAGCTTAATGCACGTCTTATGGGATATGAACCAACTGGAAATGGTCGTCGTCAATCTTATTCATATTTACCAATACCAAGAATGACAAATACATATATGTTATCTAGGAATTTTAAATTAGAAGATATTATTAAAAGTATTAATTATGGTATTTATGCTGTTAATTTTTCAGGAGGTCAAGTAGATATTACTTCTGGACAGTTTGTTTTTTCTACTTCTGAAGCATATTTAATAAAGAATGGTAAGATATCAACTCCAATTAAAAATACTACTTTAATAGGATCTGGATTAGAAGTTATGAAAAAAATTTCTATGGTAGGAAATGATTTAAAAATGGCTGAAGGAATGGGTATATGTGGTAAGGAAGGTCAAAATATTCCTGTTGGTATAGGTCAACCAACTATTAAAATAGATGAATTAACTGTAGGTGGAACAGATTATTAATTTTTAAAAATAATAAATATTAGTGCAGTCAAGAATAACGTCATGACTGCATATTAATTATTCTAAAAAAATATTTATTTAATTTTTTCTTTAATTCTTGCAGACTTTCCAGTACGTTTTCTTAAATAGTATAGCTTTGCTTTTCTAACTAGTCCTTTTCTTTTAATAATAATATTTTCAATATTATAAGAGTGAGTTTGAAAGACTCGTTCTACAGCTTCTCCGTTTGAAATTTTTCGGACAGTAAATGATGAATTTAAGGATCGGTTTTTTAATGCAATTACAGCTCCTTCAAAAGATTGTAAACGTTTTTTGGTACCTTCTATTACCCATACTTTTACTTCTATTGTATCTCCGGGTTGAAAATGAGGTATATTTTTTTTAAGTTGTTCTTTTTCAATTTCTTGAATTATATTATTCATTTTTAATCTCTATAAATTATTTATATATTTATAAAATATTTTTATTTTTTTAGTTTTTTAAGTTGATTTAAAATTTTTTTTTCTTCTTGATTTAAGTTTTTTTTTAATAATAAATCTGGTCTTTTTTCTAAAGTTTTTTCTATAGATTTTTTTAGACGCCATAAACGAATTTTTTCATGATCACCAGAAAGTAAAATTTTTGGAACTCTCATGTTATAAATATTTTTGGGTCTTGTGTAATTTGGATAATCAAGTAAATCATTATATAACGATTCTTCTTTTATTGATTTTTTTGTAATAACTCCAGGAATAAATCGAGCAATAGCATCTATTATTACCATTGCAGCTAATTCTCCGCCAGTAAGTATATAATCACCTATTGACCATTCTTCATTTATTAAGCAATCAATAATTCTTTGATCTATTCCTCTGTATCTACCACATATAAAAATAATTTTTTTCTTTTTAATTAATTCTAAAATTTTATTTTGTTTAAATTTTTTTCCTTGTGGCGATAAGTAGATCACTGTTGCATCTTTTAGTAAAGATTTTGCATGTTTAATTGCTAACCACAATGGTTCTAAACTTATTAACATTCCTGGTCCTCCTCCATAAGGACGATCATCTATAGATTTATATTTATTTTTAGAAAATTCTCTTAAATTTAAATATTTTAGATCAATTTTTTTTTTTGAATGGCTTTTCCAGTTATTCCATAATGATTAATTGCATTAAACATTTCTGGGAATATTGTAATAATACAACATGATATTATTATTTCATTATCTTTTTTTTTAATTTATGAATCATATTTTTCATTCCATTCTACTATGATTATTTTTTTTTGAGTGTCTATATGTTTAATTATTTTTTGAACAACAAATGGAATTAATATATTTTTTTTTTCTAAATTATTTTTTATTATAAGTACATCATTATATTTAGTTCGTATTAAATGAATAACTATACCTAAATATTTTTTTTTTGTATTAAATATTTTACATTGAATAATATCATTCCAATAGTATTCATTTTTTTTAAGTATAGGTAATGTACTTTGATCTATAAAAATATGTATATTAGTCCATTTACTTGCAGTAGTACGATCTATAATATTATTTATTTGAATAATAAAATTATTATTATGTGTTTTCCATTTATTTAAAAAAATAATTTCCCATGTTTTATTTTTTAAAATAAACCATGGAAAATAATTAAATATTTTTTTTTTATTTTCAGTAAAAGAAAAAAAATTTAACCAACCTAATATTCCATAAGCTTTTCCTATTTTTCCAGATAAAATAGGATTAATTGGTTTTTTTAATTTAATATTTATAATGTTTTCTCATTTTTTTTAAATGTTTTGATAAGTTTTTTCGAGCGTTCTGAAATTTGTGCTCCGTGTTTTTTCCAATACTCAATACGACTAATATTTAATTTTATAGAAGTAATTATATTTTTAGATGAAGGATCAAAATATCCTAATTGTTCAATAAAACGACCATCTCGAGGAAAACGGCTATCTGCTGCTACTATTTTATAAAACGGTCGTTTTTTATTTCCATATCGAGCTAATCTAATTTTTATCATATTATCCTCTTATTTAAAATAAAGAATTATTTTACAAATATAAACTTATTTACATAAATATATTATATATTTTAAAATTATCTAGGTAATATATTTTTTATATTACGAATTATTTTACTAATTCCTCCATTTTTAATTTTTTTCATAATTTTTTTTATATCATTAAAATTTTTTAATAATTTATTTATATCTTGAATTTTTGTTCCAGATCCTAATGCAATTCTTCGTTTTCTAGATCCTCTAATAATTATTGGATTTTTTCTTTCTTTAGGTGTCATGGAATATATTATTGCTTCAATTCTATTTAATGCGTTTTCATCATTTTCTAATAATGAATTATTAGATATTATTTTATTATTTGAAAATTTATCTATAAAATAATTTAATCCTCCTATTTTTTTCATTTCTTTTATTTGTATTAAAAAATCGTTTAAGTTAAAATCATATCCTTGTTTAAGTTTTTTGGTTAAATTTTTAACCTGAGATTGATTAATTTTTTCTTCAATATCTTTAATTATAGATATAGTTTTATTCATACCTAAAATTTGATCTGCTATTCTTTCTGGATGAAATTTTTCTAAATTTGTTAATTTTTCTCCTGTTCCTATAAATTTAATAGGTTTTCCTGTAATATAGCGCATAGATAGTGCAATTCCGCTTCTAGAATCACTATCAGTTTTTGTTAATATAATACCTGATATAGATAAATATTGATTAAATTTTTTCGCCATGTTTACAGCATCTTGTCCCATCATAGAATCTACAATTAATAATGTTTCAATCGCTTTAGATACATTTTGAATTTCTTTTATTTCATTCATCATGTTTTTATCAATATGTAAACGACCAGCTGTATCAATCAATAAGATATCATATAGTTTTAATTTAGCATGTTGAATTGCATTTTTTGTAATAATAATTGGTTTTTGATTTATATTGGATGAATAAAAATCAATATTAATTTGATTAGATAAAATTTCTAGTTGTTTTATGGCAGCAGCACGATATACATCAACAGATGTCATAAGTATTTTTTTTTTATATTTTTCTTTTATCCATTTTGCTATTTTTGCTATTGTAGTAGTTTTTCCAGTTCCTTGTAAACCAACTACTAATATTATAGCAGGTGGATATGTAGATAAATTTAAACAATGGTTTTTTTCACCCATAGCTAAAATAAGTTCATTTCTTACAATTTTTATAAATTCTTGACCAGGAGTTAAACTTTTATTAATTTTATATCCAATTGATTGCTCTGTAACATTTTTTATAAAATTTTTTATTACTGGTAATGCAACGTCAGCTTCTAATAATGATTTTCTTACTTCTCTTATTGTATCTTTAATATTTTCTTCTGTAAGTCTCCCTTTATTAATAATATTACGAAAACTTTTTGAAAGACGTTCTGCTAAGCTAATAAACATATTTTTACTCATTTTAACAAATATTAAAAGATATTAAATATTAAAATTGATTATTAAATTATAAAAATTTTTTGATATATATTAAGAAAATATATTATTAAGATATTTTTGTATTTTGAACAGGATAACAACCTAATATTTTTACAAAATTAGTTATTTTTTGAATTTTTTTAAAAGTTTTTTGTATAATATTTGATGATATATGTTCTTCAACATCAAAATAAAATATTTTTTCTGTTTTATTTTTAAAAACTAATATTTTTATAGAAATTTGTTTTTGTTTAAATTTTAAAATTATATCATCTATTTTTTTTGATTCTTTTTCTAAAATAAATAATAATGTTGTTTTTACTTTTATATTTGAAAGAATTTTGGAAGGTGTTTTAGATAAACAAATAAACCTTGTTATATTATTAATTTTATTTGATATATTTTCATGTAAAATTTTTAATCCATAAATTTTACTACCTATTTTACTTCCTATAGCTGCATTATTATTTTTGTTTTTTTTGATGACTGTTTTCATGGCTTCAGTAGTACTATTAATATATTTAATTTTCCAATGTGGGAATTTATTAATAAAGTTACTACATTGTTTAAATGGTTGTTGATGACTATATATTGTTTTTAATGTATTTAATTCAATTTTTTTTATACCTAATAAACAATGATTTATATGTATATTAATTTCTCCAACAATAAATAAATTTATATTTTTTAAAGTATAAAAAACTTCATTAATTGGTCCTGAACAATTATTTTCTATTGGTAAGATAGCATAATTTGATTTATTATTTTCTACAGATTTTACAACTTCTTGAAAGTTTAAACATGATTTTTCAGTAAATTTTTTTAAATTATATTTTGCATATTTGCATGTAGCTATATGGGAATAAGATCCTTGGGGACCAAGAAATGAAAAAATATTTTTATTATTTTTATTTTTTTTTAAAAATGTTTCTTGAGTCAATATAGATTCTTCAATAATTAAATAAAATATCCGTTTTATATAATCAGAATTTAAATTTTTCTTTTTTGCTAAATTAATTAGTTGAGATAATAATTTTTTTTCTCGATCTATATCACGTATAGGTTGATTATTTTTTATTTTAGACTCTGCAATATATAATACTAATTTTTTTCTTTGTGCTAATAATGTAACTATTTTATTATCAATATTATTAATTTCACTTCGAAAATGTAATAAATTTTTTTTAGACTGCATAATTTATCTTACCTATAAAATATTTGATATGTTAATTTCAAAATAGAATATTTTGCTTAATTAATATTAATTTTTAGATATAAAAATAATGATAAATTATATAACATACTTTTTTTATACTGAAATTTTTTGTTTTAAATAAAAAAATATTATTTATTAATATTTATTTAAATATATTGAAAAATAATCTTTTGTTCAATTAAAATTAAGTAATTTCTTTCAAAAAATATTTTTTTTATTAAGTATAACAAGTATAGTATTTACTGTATCTTATTAATTATAATAATAGTATTCTTTATATATACTATTTTAAAGAGAGTTATTTTTTATGAAAACTTTTTCAATAAAAGCAAAAAATATAAAACGTAATTGGTTTTATGTTGATGCTACTAATAAAATATTAGGAAGATTAGCTAGTGTTTTATCTTTATATTTAAGAGGTAAACATAAACCGGAATATACGCCTCATCTTGATACAGGGGATTATATTATAGTCTTAAATGCTTCTAAAATATTAGTTACGGGTACAAAAAAAAATAACAAACTGTACCATCATCATACAGGTTATATAGGTGGAATAAAAGAATTTAAGTTTAAAGAAATGATGATAAAAAATCCTAAAAGGATTATTGAAATTGCAGTCAAAGGAATGTTACCTAAAGGTCCATTAGGTCGTTTAATGTTTAAGAAATTAAAAGTTTTTTCTGATGAAAATCATGATCATATAGCACAATTTCCTAAATTTTTAAATATTTAAAAAAAGGTGTTTTAAAAATATATAATGAAAATTCAAAATTATGGAACTGGACGTCGTAAAAGTTCTTCTGCTAGAGTGTTTCTTAGACCTGGAAAAGGTAAAATTATAGTTAATAAACGTTTGTTAAATGAATATTTTGGACGAGAAACTTCTTGTATGATTGTTTGTCAACCTTTAGCTTTAACAAGTATGATAAATAATTTTGATATTTATATAACAGTAAAAGGAGGAGGTATTTCTGGACAAGCTGGTGCAATTCGTCAAGGTATTACTCGTGCTTTAATTGATTATAACCAATCTTTACGTAGTGAATTAAGAAAATCAGGATTTGTTACACGAGATTCAAGAAAAGTAGAACGTAAAAAAGTAGGTTTTCGAAAATCTAGAAAACGCATACAATTTTCTAAACGTTAAAAATGTAGTATGAAATTTTATCTAAAGAACTTGGTTTTTCTGATTAACCGAGTTCTTTTATAAATTGTTATATTATTCATAATTTAATTTTAAAAAAATTATGTAAAATGTGTACTTTTTAAATGATCTGTAATATCAGAACATAATTTTTTTATTCCTTTTTTTTCTAATGAAGAAATTAAATAGTATGGTTTTTTTATATTTAATTTACTTTTTATTTCTTTTGTAATTTTTTTTATTTTTTCAATATTTATTAAATCAATTTTATTTAAAATTAATAATTGTGGTTTTTTATATAAGTTTTTACTGTATTTTTTTAATTCGGATAATACAATTTTGATATTGTCTATTGGATTAGAATTATCTCTAGGATGTATATCTACTATATGAAGTAATATTTTACAACGTTCTAAATGTTTTAAAAAATGTATTCCTAATCCTATTCCTTTAGATGCGCCTAAAATTATACCTGGAATATCTGCTATAATAAATTTTTTATTTTTAATAGAAACACTACCTAAAATAGGATATAATGTAGTAAATGGATAATCTGATATTTTTGTTTTTGCATTAGATATATTTTGTACAAAAGTTGATTTACCAGCATTTGGCATACCTAATGTACCTACATCAGCAATTAATAAAAGTTCTAATTGTATTTTTCTTTTTTCACCTATTGATCCTAATGTTCTTTTTTTTGGTGTTCTGTTTGTTGAAGATTTAAATCGAGTATTTCCTAATCCATGCCATCCCCCTTTCGCGATAAGTACTTTTTGTTTATTTTTAATTAAATCACATATTAATTCACGTGTTTGATAGTTAATAACTTTAGTTCCAATAGGTACATATATTGTAATATCATCTCCTTTTTTTCCAGAACAATTTTTTTTAGATCCGTTTTCTCCATTTTTAGCTTTAAATATTTTTTTAAATCTAAAATCAACAAGAGTGTTTAAATTATTATTAGATTTTATCCAGACATTTCCACCATCTCCTCCGTCTCCTCCATCTGGACCTCCTTTAGGAATATATTTTTCTCTTCTAAAATTTACACATCCATCACCTCCATTACCTGCAATAACTTGAATAATAACTTGATCAATAAATTTCATTTTTTTGTTCCTTTATTTTTAAATATATTTATTTTAAATATTTTTTTAAAAGAAAATAATACCCCTAAAATAAGGGGTTTTTAGAAAATATTGATTTTTTAATTAATAATATTTATATATGTTCTTTTTTTTATACCTCTTTTTTTAAATTCTATTTTTCCTTTTTTAATTGCAAAAATTGTATGATCTTTTCCGCAACCTACATTTTTTCCAGGATGAAATTTAGTACCTCTTTGTCTTACAATAATGCTACCTGCTGATACTAATTCACCTCCAAAACGTTTTACGCCTAATCTTTGAGCATTAGAATCTCTTCCATTTCTTGTAGAACCACCAGCTTTTTTATGTGCCATTTTTATTTCTCTACATGGTTATAAATATCTACAATTTTTATATTTGTAAAATATTGACGATGACCTTGTTGTTTTTTATAATGTTTTCGACGATTAAATTTAATTATTTTAATTTTTTTTAATCTACCATGGTTTTTAATACAAGCTTTAATTGTACTTCCAATTACATAAGGATTTCCAATTTTTATTTCATTGTTATTAGAGATCATTAAAATATTTTTTAACTCAATTATTGAACCAGTAGGATAATTTAGTTTTTCTAATTGAATTATTTGATTTTTTTTTACCCGATATTGTTTTCCACCGCTTATGAAAACTGCATACATATAAAACTCCAACTATTTTAGTTGTTTTAAATATTAATATTTTTATCTAAATTAAATTTGGTTAAATAATACTAATATTATAAAATATTATAAGTATTGAATATTTGCACCTAATTTATTTAATTTTTTTTCAAAAGATGCATATCCTCTTTTAAGATGATAAATATTATTTACTATTGTGTTTCCTTTTGCAATACAACCAGCTAATACTAATGTTGCTGAACCTCTTAAATCTGTAGAAAAAATATTTTTTGAAAATAAGTTTGATACACCTTGACAGGTAATATAATTTTTTTTAATTTCTATTTGAGCTCCCATTTTAATTAATTCTTTAACATATCCAAATCGATTTTCGAATATATTTTCTATAACAATACTTTTACCTTGAGCTATACTATTAAGTAAAGTAAACTGTGGTTGCATATCAGTAGGGAATCCTGGATATGGAGATGTTGAAATATTTATAGATTTAGGTATTTTATTTCTCATATCTAGTTTAATCCAATTTTTTCCAGTTTTTATAATAGCTCCAGTTTGAGATAGTTTTTTTAATACATTTTTTAAATGCTTTGGTTCTGTATTTTGACATGTAATAAATCCTTTTGAGATAGCTGCAGCTATTAAAAATGTACCTGTTTCAATTCTATCTGGTATAATTTGATGCTCACCACCATTAAGCTTTAAAACGCCTTTAATGTATATCTTATTACTTCCAGCACCAATAATATTAGCACCTAGAGTATTTAAGAATTTTGCAATATCAATAATTTCTGGCTCTTTAGCAGCGTTTTCAATTGTAGTTATTCCTCTTGCTAAAGTTGCAGCACTCATAATGGTAATTGTTGCACCTACACTAATTTTTTCCATACAAATATATTGACCTCTAAGAGGTTTATCAATATAAGCAAGAATAGAATTTTCTTTCTTGATAATTTTAGCACCTAATTTTATTAATCCATTTAAATGAAGATTAATTGGTCTAGTACCTATTTTACATCCTCCTGGAAAAAACATTTTGGTTTTTCCAAAACGTATTAATAAAGGAGCTAGCATCCATATAGATGCTCTTATTTTTTTAATTAATTTATACGGAGGAGAATAAATATTAATTAAACCTGGATTAATATATAAAAATTTATTTTGATATATTATTTCTGCGCCTAATGATTTAAGTAATTTAATAGCTATTTTAATATCTGTTAATTTTGGTATATTACCAATTTTAATTTTTTCTTTTGTTAATATTGTCATAAATAAAATAGGTAATGCAGCATTTTTAGAGCCAGAAATTAAAACATTTCCAATTAATTTTTTATTACCTTCTATATATAATTTCTTCATTCATTATGGAGTCTCTTTTTTATTTAAAATAATTTATAAAATTTATTATTTTTTAATTTTTTCCCATTCTTTTAATGTATATGTTGTTATAGATATAGCATGAATTTTGTTCTCTTGAATCATAGAAATTAAAGGTGAATAAATTATTTGTTGTCTTTTAACCTGACTAGTATTTTTAAATATATCTCCTATAGCTATAATTTGTATATGGTTATTATCTCCTTTAACATATATTTTATTTAAATTTAATTGTTCATTTAATATTGATTTGATTTTTTTATTGTTCATTTTAATATACTTTAAATTAATTTTTTTTTAAAAATATAAAAGTTTCATTATTGAAATATTGAGTATATTTTAATATAAACTAAGAAATTTTAATTGATTAAATTGAAATTTTTGATAATTTTTTATTTTTACATTAAAATAGATAATCTGATTTTTTTAATTAATATTAAAATTAAAAAATTAATAAATTTTAAAATTTTATTTAGATGTATTATTTGAAGTATATCATTCAAGCTATTTAGATATATAATCTAAAATTTATATTTTTTATTTATTAGATTTTATCAATGATAGAGTAATATTACTATATTTTATTTTATTAAATATATTAGTAGCTTAACTATTGAAAATATTTAATTAAAAATTAAATTTTTTTCTTAAAAATATATTTTTTTAAATCAATAATTATTTATATTCTTTAGAAAACAATAGTGAGGTATATATTATATGGCTAATTTAATTCCAATGACTATTAGGGGTGTTGAAAAACTTCAAAAAGAACTTGAACAACTAAAAAATATTAAACGTCCTCAAATTATTATTGAAATAGCTAGAGCTAGATCACATGGTGATTTAAAAGAAAATGCTGAATATCATTCAGCTCGTGAAGAGCAAAGTTTTTGTGAAGGTCGAATCAAAGAAATAGAATTAAAATTATCTAATTGTCAAATTATAGATATTACTAAAATATTTAATGATGGAAGAGTCGTTTTTGGTTCAACAGTAACTATATCAAATATAAAAAATCATGAAATTTTTACATATCAAATTGTCGGTGATGATGAATCTGATTTTAAAAAAAATTTAATTTCTATTCATTCTCCAATGTCAAGAGGTTTAATTGGAAAAACTGTTAATAATATTGCTACTATATACACACCTTCTGGTAATTTTAAATATAAAATTTTAAAAGTAGATTATATTTAAGTTAATGATTTTTAATATTAAATCAAGAATAGATAAGATTAAATTATTTCTATCATAAGAAAATTATATGATTTCTAAAAATAAGTCAAACAGTTCTAAGCGTTGGTTATCGGAGCATTTTCAAGATCAATATGTACAAGCAGCAAAAAAATATAAAATTCGTTCTAGATCTTGGTTTAAATTAGAAGAAATTGATAAAAGTAATAAAATATTTAAACCTGGAATGAATGTTATTGATTTAGGTTGTTCTCCAGGAGGTTGGTCACAATATGCAATAAATAAAATTGGATATAATGGGAAAGTTATAGCATGTGATATCTTGCCTATGAAAAAAATAACAGGAGTAAAATTTTTTCAAGTAGATTTTTATGATATAAAAAAATTTAATTTTATATTAAATTCGTTATCCAATATTAATTTTCATGTAGTAATGTCTGATATGGCACCTAATATTACAGGTAATTGGTGTATTGATATGCCACGTATTATAAAAACATGTAAGATAGCTCTAAAACTATCTGAATACTTATTATCTAAACATGGTGTTTTTTTGGTAAAATCTTTTCAAGGAGAAGGTTTAAATGAATTTTTTAAAGAAATTAAAACATTGTTTTCAAAAATTAAAATCTGTAAACCAAAAACTTCTCGATCGAGATCACGAGAAATATTTATTTTAGCAACTAGATAAAAATATTATTTATAAAAAATTTAAATCTATATTTTTTAAATAGATGTAATGAGAGGTTGTTCCTTTGAGTGACATGGTGAAAAATCTGATATTTTGGTTGGTAATTACAGTAATTTTAATGTCTGTTTTTCAAAACTTTAACACCAGTGATACAAATAATCATAGGGTTGATTATTCTACTTTTTTATCGGAAGTCAATCAAGATCAGGTCCGTGAGGTATATATTAATGGACGTATGATTAATGTTATTAAAAAAGATAGTAATAAATATACTACTTATATTCCTATAAGTGATCCTAAATTATTAGATAATCTTATAACAAAAAATGTAAAAGTTATGGGAGAAGTACCAGAAGAGCCAAGTGTTTTATTTTCTATATTTATTTCTTGGTTTCCTATGTTATTACTAATTGGTGTTTGGGTTTTCTTTATGCGACAAATGCAGATGGGCGGTGGAAAAGGAGCCATGTCTTTTGGAAAAAGTAAAGCTCGTATGCTATCAGAAGATGAAATTAAAACAACTTTTGATGATGTAGCAGGATGCGATGAGGCAAAAGAAGAAGTTAGTGAGTTAGTAGAATATTTAAAAGAACCAAGTCGATTTCAAAAATTGGGTGGAAAGATCCCAAAGGGAATATTAATGGTTGGACCTCCTGGTACTGGTAAAACATTGCTTGCAAAAGCTATTGCAGGAGAAGCAAAAGTACCTTTTTTTACAATTTCTGGTTCTGATTTTGTTGAAATGTTTGTTGGAGTAGGTGCTTCTAGAGTAAGGGATATGTTTGAGCATGCTCGAAAATCTGCGCCATGTATAATATTTATTGATGAAATTGATGCGGTAGGTCGTCAAAGAGGTGCTGGATTAGGTGGAGGTCATGATGAAAGAGAACAAACACTTAATCAAATGTTAGTAGAAATGGATGGTTTTGATGGAAATGAAGGTATAATTTTAATAGCTGCAACTAATAGACCAGATGTTTTAGATCCTGCTTTACTACGTCCTGGTCGTTTTGATCGTCAAGTAATAGTAGCATTACCAGATATTCGAGGAAGAGAGCAAATTTTAAAAATTCACATGCGTAAGGTTCCTTTATCTAAGGATGTTGAACCCATGATTATTGCTCGAGGGACTCCAGGTTTTTCAGGTGCAGATTTAGCTAATTTAGTCAATGAAGCAGCACTTTTTGCAGCTCGTTTTAATCATCGTGTAGTTTCTATGATAGAATTTGAAAAAGCAAAAGATAAAATAATGATGGGATCGGAAAGAAAATCAATGGTTATGAGCGATTTTCAAAAAGAATCAACAGCATATCATGAAGCAGGTCATGTAATTGTTGGTCGATTAGTTCCAGATCATGATCCTGCACATAAAGTAACAATTATTCCAAGAGGTCAAGCTTTAGGTGTTACTTTTTTTTTACCAGAATCAGATACATTTAGCATTAGTCGACAAAAATTAGAAAGTCAAATATCTACACTATATGGTGGTCGTCTAGCAGAAGAAATTATTTATGGTACTGAAAAAGTTTCTACTGGAGCATTTAATGATATTAAAGTAGCTACAAATTTAGCAAAAAATATGGTAACACAATGGGGTTTTTCAGATAAACTTGGTCCTTTATTATATGCAGAAGAAGAAGGAGAAATATTTTTAGGTCGAACAGTAGCTAAGGCTAAAAATATGTCTGATGAAACAGCTAGAATTATTGATGAAGAAGTTAAATTATTAATAGAAGTAAATTATAATCGAGCTAGAAATATTTTAAATAATAATATTGATATCTTACATGCTATGAAAGATGCTTTAATAAAATATGAAACAATTGATTCTTTTCAAATAGATGATTTAATGAAAAGAAAAGATGTTCGAGTACCAAAAGGATGGTCTAAAAATAATCAAAATAAAAATATTTAATATATTTATTAAATAATATATTGCATAATAATAGGTTAAAAAAATAGGAAAACATAGGACTAATAACACTAAATATTATATATTAAATTGTATATAAAATTAATATAACTATATTTTCTTAATAAATAAGATGAAGTAATAAAATATTATAACTTCATCTTGTTTTTTTAAAGAAATTTTTTTAATAATAAAATATTATTTAATAACTTTATCATAACTTCAAGGTAAATAAATTAATATGAAAAATTTTAAGTATTTTAAAACAGATGGAATACGAGGGCAAGTAGGAAAATATCCAATTACTCCAAATTTTATGTTGAAATTAGGTCAAATTATTAGTACTGTATTAGGTGGTGATAAAAAAAAATTGTTATAGGAAGAGATACACGTATTTCAGGATGTATGTTACAATATGCATTAGAATTTGGAATTTTATCAAAAGGAGTATCGACTTATTTAGTAGGTTGTATACCTACACCTGCAATTGCTTATTTAACTAAATCTCTAAATGCTTCAGCTGGAATTATTATTTCTGCATCTCATAACCTTTTTCATGATAATGGAGTAAAAATTTTTTTTAAAAATGGTTCTAAAATAAATAGTGAAACAGAAATTTTAATTGAAAATATGTTGTGCGATCCTTTATATGATTCTTCTTATGTAAAAATTTTTGGTTATTCTCATAAAATAAATAATGCGGTAGAAAAATACATTAGTTTTTGCAAAAATACTATACCTAAAAATGTAAATTTATCTAAATTTACTATTGTCTTAGATTGTGCTAATGGATCAACTTATAATATAGCTCCTAAAATTTTTAAAGATTTAGGTGCTAATGTGATTACTGCATCTGTTTTTCCTAATGGTGTTAATATTAATAAAAATTCTGGATCAACTCATACTGTTCAATTAAAAAAATTAGTAATATTAAATCAAGCTGATCTTGGTTTAGCATTTGATGGAGATGGTGATCGTATTATTATGATAGATCATTTAGGAAATCAAGTTAATGGAGATCAAATTATTTATATTATTGCTAAACAATATTTAAAAAATAATAAATTAAATGGTGGAGTTGTAGGTACTTTAATGACAAATATGGGTGTTATTTTAGGTTTAAAAAAAATTGGAATACCATTTTTTGCTACCAATGTAGGTGATCGTTATATATATCAAACAATTAAAGAAAAAAATTGGATACTTGGAGCAGAACAATCAGGACATATTATTTTATTAGATAAACATTCTACTGGTGATGGCATTATAGCAAGTTTACAAATATTATTTATTATGATTAAAAATAATTTATCTTTATATTGTTTATCTAATCAAGTAACATTATTTCCTCAAATATTATTAAATATTTTTTTAAAAAAAAACAACAACTTTATAAATAATATAAAATTTCAATCACTTATTGAAAAATCAAAACATTTTTTAGGAAAAAGTAGTCGAATTTTAATACGGAAATCTGGCACCGAATCTTGTATAAGAATTATGATAGAAGGTAAAAATTATAGTAAAGTAAAAAAAATAGCATATAAAATTTTACATACAACTGATCTGATAAATATATAAAATTTCTAATTTTATATTATTTTGATTATTTATTTTTATATAAGCATTGTAAGTATAATATAAATTAGCTTGTTTTAAAATATTAAAATAAGGATACTTTTTTATGTATTTATTTTTTCTAATTTGTTTAATTTTTATTGCTTTTTGTTTAAATTTTTTAATTTTATTACAACCAGGTAAAAATATAAATGATACTATGCATATAAATGCATCTAATAATTTTAAATTATTTAATAATTTTCGAAATAATAATTTTATTACAAATATTATTGGATTATTTGCCTGTTTATTTTTAATTATCAGTTTAATTTTATGTAATATTAATGATAAAAAAATTAATTCTAATTTATTTGAAGATAATCATTTTTCTCATATTCTACATTAAAAATAAATACAAATTAAAATAAAATATTAAAAACTTAAATATTTTATTGTATTTAATTTTTTTATTTTGAAATTTTTTAATACATGATTATTATACCGAGGTGGTGAAATAGGTAAACACGCTATCTTGAGGAGGTAGTGCTTTATAGCATATGGGTTCAAATCCCATCCTCGGTATTATTGTTTGTTTTTAATAAAAATTTAAATAAAAAATATTACATTTTATTGTATAAATAGGGTAACATTACTTAAAACCCCGAATTTTTTCGGGGTTTTTTGTTAGAATATTTTAAATATTTATTCAGAGGTTTACTAAGATGAATAAAGAAATCTTAGCTGTTGTAGAGGCAGTTTCTAATGAAAAATCTTTGCCCCGTGAAAAAATTTTTGAAGCTTTAGAAGTTGCATTAGCAACAGCTACAAAAAAAAAGCATGAACAAGAAATTGATGTAAGAGTTAGTATTAATCGTAAAACTGGTAATTTTAGTACTTTTAGAAGATGGATGGTAGTTGACATTGTAAATCATCCTACAAAAGAAATTACTTTAGCAGCAGCATGTTTTGAAGGAGAAAAATTACAGATTAATGATTATATAGAAGATAAAATTGATTCTGTGAATTTTGATAGAATTACTACACAAACTGCTAAACAAGTAATTGTTCAGAAAGTACGTGAAGCAGAACGGGCTATGTTAGTAGATCAATTTCGAAAATATATTGGTCAAATTGTTACTGGTATTGTAAAAAAAATTAATAGAGATAATCTTACATTAGATTTAGGAAATAATGCTGAAGCTATTATTTTAAAAGAGGGTATGTTGCCTCGAGAGAATTTTCGTCCTGGAGATCGTATTCGTGGTATTTTATATGGAGTATATCCTGAAGCTAGAGGAGCCCAATTATTTATAAGTCGTTCAAAAATTGAAATGCTTATTGAATTATTTCGTATTGAAGTTCCTGAAATTGGTGAGGAAGTCATTGAAATTAAAGCAGCTGCACGAGATCCTGGTTCTCGAGCTAAAATTGCAGTAAAAACTAATGACAAAAGAATTGACCCAGTAGGTGCATGTGTGGGAATGCGTGGAGCAAGAGTACAAGCAGTATCTAGTGAATTATGTGGTGAACGTATCGATATTATTTTATGGGATGATAATCCAGCTCAATTTGTTATTAATTCAATGGCCCCTGCAGATGTAACTTCTATTATAGTTGATGAAGATCATCATACTATGGATATTGCTGTAGATACAAATAATTTAGCTCAAGCTATTGGTAGGAATGGTCAAAATGTTCGTTTAGCATCTCAAATTAGTGGTTGGGAATTAAATGTTATGACTACAGAAGATCTTCGTTTAAAACATAAAGAAGAAGTATCTACTGCTTTTAATATTTTTAAAAAATATTTAAATATTGATGAAAAAATTATTAAAATTTTAATTAAAGAAGGTTTTTATTCACTTGAAGAATTAGTATATATTCCAATTGATGAATTATTATCTATTAATCATTTAAATGAAAAAGAAATAAAATTAGTTCGAGAAAATGCAAAAAAAGGCTTGCATCTTTCCAAATTAGATCAAAATAAAATTATTCAGAATAAAAAAATAGATGAAAAACTTTTAAATATAGAAGGAATGAATGAAGTTTTAGCGTTACAGTTAGCTGAAAAAAATATATTTACTTTAGAAGAATTAGCCGACCAAGGTATTGATGATTTACTTGACATCAAAAACTTAAATTCTGAAAAAGCTGGTTCATTAATTATGGCTGCTAGAAATATTTGTTGGTTTAATAGAGAAATTTAATAATAGGAAATATAATATGAGTAATATGAGTTTAAAAGTTTTGTCTAATGAAATGAAAATCTCAGTTAAAGAACTAATAAAAAATTTTTCTGAAATTGGTATTTTAAAAAATGAAAATGATTTTATAAATATATCAGAAAAAAATTTTTTATTGAAGTATTTAAGAAAAAAAGAAAATATTTCTGAAAATACTTTTGTTTTTCAAAGAAAAACTCGAAGCACTTTAAATGTATCTATAGGTGGAGGTAAAAATAAATCTGTTCAAGTCGAGGTAAGAAAAAAAAGAATATATACTAAAAAAAACTTTAATGAAAATCAACCTTTGTTAAAAAATAAAATATTTTTTCAAAATAAAGAAACAAATAAAAAAGAACAAAATATTTTAAAATCTTTTAATAAAAATAATATAAAAGAAAAAATTTCTTTTTTAGATGTAAATAAGTTAAATAAAAATACTACTAACATAAATCAATTAAAAAAAATTAATATTATTAAAAAAAATGAAAAAAATAAAATTTTTAAAAAAAATATAGATTTAAATAAATCTTCTTTAAATATAAAAAAGATAAATAAAGAAAATTTAGAAAATAAAAAAATATATAAAAAGTCAATAAAAGATTATCATTTAAAAACATTTTTTGATTCTCAAAATCATGAAAATTTTAAACAAATTGAAATAAACAAGAAAAATTATAACAAAAATTTAAAAAATTATCGTCAAAAGAAAAATATAAAACAAAATATAGATATTAAAAATAAAAAAGAAGAAAATCGTATTTATAAAAATAAAAAAAGTATTAGAAATACTAATAAATCTATTTTATTACAACAAGTTTTTCAAAAACCTGAATCTTCTATTAATAGAGATGTAATTATTGGAAATGTTATTACAGTATCTGATTTAGCTAATAAAATGGCTGTAAAAAGTTCTGAAGTTATTAAAACAATGATGAATATTGGTATAATAGGTACAATTAATCATATTTTAGATCAAGATACTGCTCAATTAATTGCAGAAGAAATGGGTCATAAAGTTATTTTACATCGTGAAAATGAATTAGAAGAGTTAATTATGAAAGATCGTGATTTAGAAAAATATACTTCAATTACACGATCTCCAATAGTTACTATTATGGGTCATGTTGATCATGGTAAAACATCATTATTAGATTATATTCGTTCTACAAAAGTAGCACATAATGAAGCAGGTGGAATTACTCAAAATATTGGTGCTTATCATGTTACTACAAATTCTGGATCAATTACTTTTTTGGATACTCCGGGGCATTCAGCTTTTACTGGAATGCGATCTCGTGGAGTAAAAATTACTGATATTGTTATATTAGTTATTGCTGCTGATGATGGAGTAAAACCACAAACTATTGAAGCTATACAACATGCAAAAGAAGCAAATGTTCCTATTATTGTAGCTATTAATAAAATAGATAAAATAGATATAGATATTAATCAGATTAAAAATGATTTAGCAAAATATAATATTCTTTCAGAAGAATGGGGAGGTGAAAATATATTTGTTTCTATATCTGCTAAAACTGGAAAAAATATAGAAGAGCTTTTAAATGCAATTATTTTACAATCAGAAATGTTAGAGCTTAAAGCAATATCTAAAGGAATGGCTGAAGGTGTAGTTATAGAATCATTTCTAGATAAAGGTTGTGGTCCTGTTGCAACTGTATTAGTTCAAAAAGGAAAACTAAAAAAAGGAGATGTAATATTATGTGGATTAGAATATGGTCGAATTAAATCACTACGTAATGAAAATAGAAAATTATTAAAATATGCTGGCCCCTCTATCCCCGTTGAAGTTTTAGGTTTATCTAAAGTTCCTTGTGTTGGCGATAAAATAACTGTAGTTCGTGATGAAAAAAAAGCTAAGGAAGTTGCATTATATCGAAAAAATAAGTCACGTGAGTTAAAATTATCAAATCAAAATAGAATAAATTTAGAAAATATGTTTGATAATATTAAAAAATCTAATTTCTCAGAATTAAAAATTATTATTAAATCTGATGTCCAAGGTTCTTTAGAAGCAATTATTGGAGCTTTATTAAAATTATCTACTAACGATGTAAAAATTAATATAATAGGTTCAGGTATAGGAGGGATAACAGAAACAGATGCTTCATTAGCATTAGCATCTAATGCTATTATTTTAGGTTTTAATGTTCGAGCAGACGTTTCTGCTAAAAAAATAATTGATACAGAACATTTAGATTTACGTTATTATTCTGTTATTTATGATTTAATTAATGAAGTAAAGTCGGCTATGACAGGTTTATTATTACCTGAATATAAACAGAATATTATTGGATTAGCAGAAGTTAGAAATATATTTAAATCTCCTAAATTTGGTTTAATTGCAGGATGCATGGTAGTTACTGGTGTTATTAAAAAAAATAATCCAGTTCGTATAGTAAGAAATAATATAGTTATATATGAAGGAGAATTGGAATCATTACGTCGCTTTAAAGAAGATGTAAATGAAATACGAAACGGTATGGAATGTGGAATTGGTATAAAAAATTATAATGATGTAAAAATTGGAGATAATATAGAAGTTTTTGAAATAAAAGAAATTAAAAGAATTTTATAAATAAATTTATATTTTTAAATATATTAAAAATATTGGTAAGATAATATGGAAAAATTATTTAGTAGATCTTCTAGAATTGCTCGAGAGTTGAAAAAAAATATTGCAATTATTATACAGTATTTTCTTAAAGATCCACGTTTTAAAATAATAATTACAGTATCTGACGTAATTTTATCTAAGGATTTATCTTATGCTCAAGTATTTATTAGTTTTTTAGAAATTAAACATAATTTAAGTATAAAAAAGTTATTAATTTTATTAAATAAATCTTCAGGTTATATTCGTAAGTTGTTGTGTAAAAAAATGAAATTAAGAATTATACCAAATATTGTTTTTTATTATGATGATTCTTTTAATAAAGGTAATAAAATTTCATTATTGTTAAATAAAATAATAACAAAAGAAAAGATTATTTAATAAAGGCTAAATTAATGTTTTTTTATAAAAAACGTAATGTTAATGGATTTTTATTAATTGATAAACCTAAAGGAATATCTTCTAATAATACTTTACAACAAATAAAAACTATCTTTCGTGCGAAAAAAGCAGGTTATGTTGGCACTTTAGACCCACTTGCTACAGGTATATTACCGATTTGTTTCGGTGAAAGTACAAAATTTTCAGATTATTTAAATAATTCTGATAAAGAATATTATGTTATTGCTAAATTAGGTGAAAGTACATCTACTTTTGATTCTGATGGGGTAATTATAAAGAAAAGAATAATTTCATTTAAATCTATTCAATTAGATAATGCTTTAAAAAAATTTACTGGTGTAATTAATCAAGTTCCATCAATGTATTCGGCAATTAAACATAATGGTATACCATTATATAGATATGCAAGACAAGGTATTACACTTTCTCGTCAAATAAGATATATTACAATATATAAATTAGAATTAATTAAATTTCAAGGTGATTTTATTGAATTTAATATACATTGTTCGAAAGGAACATATATTAGAACATTAATTCATGATTTAGGAGAATATTTAGGTTGTGGTGCTCATGTTGTGTCATTGCGTCGAACACAAGTTGGTATATTTACTTCTTCTAAATTAGTTACAATATCTTATTTAAATACATTTTTAAATAAAGAAAATATTAAAAAATTAATTTGTTTTAAAGAATTAGATTCTTTATTAATGCCTATTGATACACCTGTTAATTTTTTACCAAAAATATATATTTCTAAAAGTCAATCATGTAATTTTAAATTAGGTCAAAAAATTATTTTAAAATCTAATATCAAAAATAGTTTAGTACGTGTTTTAGAAAAAGAAAAAAAAATATTTTTGGGATTAGGAAAAATTAATACTGAGGATGTATTAAATCCATATCGATTAGTTTCTATATTTACTAATTAAGTTAATTTCTATTCAATTAAATAATAGCATGATATTATTTTTTAAATAATTTTTATAAAAATATCAGTTTAATATAATTTAAATTATATGAGGTATTAAATGTCTATTGCTATTACATCTTTACAATCAATAATTTTAAAATATGGAAAGAATAATAAAGATACTGGAAATACAAAAGTTCAAATTGTATTATTAACCAATCAAATTAATCATTTACAATTACATTTTAATAAACATAAAAAAGATCATTCAGGTCGTAGAGGTTTATTAAATATGGTTTCAAGACGTCGTAGATTATTAAATTATTTAAAGAAAAAAAATATATCTTATTATACGACATTAATTGAAAATTTAAATTTAAGACGGTAGATAATATTTTATATATTAAAAGATTATTTAGTCATGTGAAAATTTTTAGATATGAAATCTTTTTAAAGGGCTTTATCAGCCCTTTTTTTACAATCATATTAAAATATTGTTTATTAATACAATGATAAAAAGTTCATTTTTTATTACTTAAATAATTAATTTATAAAGATTTTGTATATAAAATATTGATATTTTTTATTTTAAATTTAATTAATTTATATATTAATAAAAAAATTAATTTTATATTAAGGATATTATTTTGCTTAATCCAATCGTTCGAAAGTTTCAATATGGTCAACATACAATTACATTAGAAACAGGTATAATGGCTCGACAAGCAACGGCGGCTGTCATGGCGAGCATGGATGATACTGCTGTTTTTGTTACAGTAGTTGGTGAAAAAAAAATTCATCCTGGTCAAAAATTTTTTCCTCTTACAGTAAATTATCAAGAAAGAACATATGCTGCTGGTCGAATACCTGGAGGGTTTTTTCGAAGAGAAGGACGACCAAGTGAAAGTGAAATATTAACTGCAAGATTGATTGATAGACCAATTCGACCATTATTTCCTAAAGGATTTTTTAATGAAATTCAAATTATTGCAACAGTGGTTTCAGTTAATCCACAAATTAATCCAGATATAATTTCAATTATTGGGGCTTCTGCTGCATTAAGTTTATCTGGGATACCTTTTTATGGACCCATAGGGGCATCTAGAGTCGGTTTAATTAATAATCAATATATACTTAATCCTACTACTGATGATATGAAATCTAGTGTTTTAGATTTAGTTATATCAGGAACTCAAAATGCTGTATTAATGGTTGAAGCAGAATCAAAAATATTAAGTGAAGAAAAAATGCTTGGAGCTATTATTTTCGGTCATCAACAACAGCAAGTAGTTATTAATAATATCCGTTCTTTATCTAATGAAGCAAGTAAACTACCATGGACTATATCTTATTCAGAAATTAATTCTTTATTAGAATCTAAAGTTATGAAATTAGTTGGAAAAGATATAAGTAATGCTTATTTAATTTTTGATAAACAAGAACGATATGAAAAATTAAATTTTCTTAAAGAAGATGTAATTAAATTACTTATTAATGAAAATTCTAATATTGATATCAGTGAGATTGATGAAATTTTTCAAAAAATTGAAAAAAATATTGTACGAAAACGTATATTAAATAATGAAAATCGAATTGATGGTAGAGAAAAAGATATGATTCGTGCATTAGATATTAGAACAGGTATTTTACCTCGAACACATGGTTCTGCTCTATTTACACGTGGAGAAACACAGTCTTTAGTTGCTGTAACACTTGGAACGTCTCGAGATGCTCAAAACTTAGATGAATTATTAGGTGATAAAACAGATAATTTTTTATTTCATTATAATTTTCCACCTTATTCAGTTGGTGAAATAGGCATAGTAGGATCACCAAAAAGAAGAGAAATTGGGCATGGTCGTCTTGCTAAAAGAAGTCTTTTAGCAGTTATGCCTAAAATTGATAAATTTCCATACACCATTAGAATTGTTTCTGAAATAACTGAATCAAATGGATCATCTTCTATGGCATCTGTTTGTGGTGCATCATTAGCTTTAATGGATGCTGGAGTTCCAATTAAGTCTGCTGTAGCTGGCATATCTATGGGTTTAGTAAAAGAAGGTGATAATTATATATTACTTTCAGATATTTTAGGAGATGAAGATCATTTAGGTGATATGGATTTTAAAGTTGCAGGTACTAAAGAAGGTATTACAGCATTACAAATGGATATTAAAATAGAAGGAATAACCAAGGAAATTATGAAAATTGCTTTAAATAAAGCTAAAGCTGCTCGATTACATATTTTAAATGTTATGCAAAAAGCATTAAGCAAACCTAGAAATGAAATTTCTGAATTTGCTCCTAGGATACATACAATTAAAATTAATCCTGAAAAAATTAAAGATGTAATAGGAAAAGGTGGATCTGTTATTCGAATGTTGACTGAAGAAACTGGAACAATAATTGAAATTGAAGATGATGGAACTATAAAAATATCTGCTACTATTAGTGAAAAAGCAAAAAATGCAATTCGTAGAATTGAAGAAATAACAGAAGAAATTGAAGTAGGTCGAATATATTCTGGAAGAGTTACTAAAATTGTTGATTTTGGTGCTTTTATCGCAATAGGTTTTGGAAAAGAAGGATTAGTTCATATTTCTCAAATTTCTAGTAAAAGAATAGAAAGAGTTTCAGATTATTTAAAATTAGATCAAATTATACCTGTAAAGGTATTAGAAATAGATCGTCAAGGTCGTTTAAGATTAAGTATTAAAGAAGTAAAAGATTCTATATATATTTAATAAATCTATAAATAATATTTTTATCTGATATAATTGTTTTAAAAATAAATAACATTAATAATTATTAAGCAAAAAAATTTCTAAATTAAATAGATTTATATTTTTTTTAAAATGATTAAATATATTAAACAATAATAGTAATATTATTATTTTTATTTAATTTTTTCTTATCTAATAAATATTTATTTTTTTAAATTTTCAATTATTTAGTAAATTTATTTCTTATTAATTAAGAAATTATTTAACAATAAATATTGTTAATTTTATATTATATTTATTAGATTACTTAATTGGAGCCGGTTCACACTTTTCAATGAGAATAAATAATATATATATTTTCATAATGAGCTATGTAGACTGGCCACTGTAACTTAAAAGGCATATCTATTGCATGACTCATACTGAAAAAAAATTTTCTTTTCGTAGTTTAAATCCTTTTATTATTAAATCCCTAGATGAAATGGGATATATTAAACCGTCACCTATTCAATCATCTTGCATTCCGTTACTTTTACAAGGCCAAGATGTATTAGGTATGGCTCAAACTGGAAGTGGTAAAACAGCTGCTTTTTCTTTACCATTATTACATAATTTAAAAGTTAGTTTAAAGGCACCTCAAATTTTAGTATTAGCTCCTACAAGAGAATTAGCTGTTCAAGTAGCTGAGGCTTTTTCTGTATTTTCTAAATATATGGAAGGTGTTAATGTATTACCATTATATGGAGGACAACGATATGAGTTGCAATTACGTGCATTAAAAACTGGGCCTCAAATTGTTGTTGGAACACCAGGTCGTTTATTAGATCATTTAAAACGAGGTACTTTAAATTTATCTAATTTACATGCATTAGTTTTAGATGAAGCAGATGAAATGTTAAGAATGGGATTTATAGAAGATGTAGAAACGATTATGTCAAAAATCCCTAAAAAACATCAGACTGCTTTATTTTCAGCAACAATGCCAGAAATAATACGTCGTATTTCAAAACGTTTTATGAAAAACCCTAAAGAAATTAAAATTAAATCTAATATCACTACACGACCAGATATTAAACAGAGTTATTGGTTAGTATATGGTAAAAAAACAGATGCTTTAATTCGTTTTTTAGAAGTAGAAGAATTTTCTGCTACAATTATTTTTGTAAAAACGAAAAGTGCTACTTTAGAAGTCTCCGAAGCTTTAGAGAAACATGGGTATAATAGTGCTGCATTGAATGGTGATATGAATCAAGCTTTACGTGAACAAACGTTGGAACGTTTAAAAAATGGTCGATTAGATATTTTAATTGCCACGGATGTTGCAGCAAGAGGTTTAGATGTAGATAGAATTAGTTTTGTAATTAATTATGATATTCCTATGGATTCTGAATCTTATATACATCGTATTGGGCGTACAGGTCGAGCGGGTCGAGCAGGTCGAGCATTATTATTTGTTGAGCATCGTGAACGTCGATTATTACGTAATATTGAACGTATAATTAATCAATCTATTCCGGAAGTACAATTACCAAAAATTGAATTATTATGTGAAAAGCGTCTTCAACAATTTTCAAAAAAAATACAACAACAATTAGAAAGTAAAGATTTAGATGAATATAGTGCATTATTAGATAAATTATATTCTCCAAACGATTTAGATATTAAAACGCTTGCTGCAGCTTTATTAAAAATGGCTCAAGGTGGTCGTCCATTAATTATTAAAAAAGATATATTAAAACGTCCTGATAAAGAAAAATTTTATAAAGATGATCGTAGAAAAGAAGAATATAAAAACTATCGAAATCGTTATTATGATCGAAAAGATATTGATTTATATCGTATTGATGTTGGTCGAAATGATGGAATTGAAGTTCGTCATATAGTTGGTGCAATTGCGAATGAAGGAAATATAAATAGTCGAAATATTGGAAATATAAAATTATTTACTTCACATGCTACTATTGAACTACCGAAAGGTTTATCTAAAGAATTATTAAAAAATCTTATGAAAACTAAGATTTTAAATAAATCTATAAATATAAAATTATTACGAGATACAAGATATTATCAAAATAGAATTTATAATCGAAATAATTTTAATAAAGATATAAATAATAATCGTCGTATTTTTGAAAAACGTTTACATAATAAATCGAATATTGTTAAAAATGAAAAAAAATCATTTTTTTCACGTCGTAAAAATATTTAATTTTTTATGCCGCTTTGCGGCATATGAAGATTTTTAAGAAAATGTTTTATTATTTTTTTTATATGCAATAGTATCCATTTCAATTTGAACATTTCTTGGTAATGCTTTTACTTCTACACAAGATCTAGTAGGAAAAGTTGATTTATGTTTTAAAAAAAAATTTTTATATATTTCATTAATTATTTGAATTTTTTTTAAATTTGTAGTGTAGATAGTTATTTTAATAATATTATTAATTTTATATCCAGATTCTATAAGAATAGATTTTATATTATTTAATACTATGTCTGTTTGTTCATCAATATTTTTTGGTATATATTCAGATTTTATATTAATAGGTATTTGTCCGGATACAATTAGAAAATTATCAAATTTTATAGCTTGTGAGTATGGACCTATAGGTTGAGGAGATTTTTTTGTATTTATAATAATATTCATATAATACCATTTAATAATATTTTCATAATTAGTTATAAGATAAAACTATATTTTTAGAAAATTCTTTTTCACAATATTTACATTTTAAATTTATATCATTATTAATTTTCTTAATAAAAATAAAACTAGAAGTTATACAGTTACTATGACTAATACAATTACTATTAGGACAAACTAAACGATTAATTTTTTTAGGTAAAGTCGGGAGTATTTTACCTACTAAATTATATTCATCAATATAATTAACTGTAGCACATGGTGAATAAATAGCTAGCTGATTAATTTGATCTGCACTTAAAAATGTATTTTCAATTTTAATAATATCTTTTTTTCCTAATTTTTTTGAAGGTAAGTTAAATCCTATAGTAATTCTTTCATCTGTTTCTGTAAATCTAAATAAAGATAATAATTTAAATCCAATTTGGGAAGGAATATGATCAATAACACTACCGCATTTTATAGCCTCTACTTGAAGTTTATTTATTTGCATATTTTTTCTTATTTAAAATGATTTTTTATTAAAACTAATGATAATATTGCTTGACGTGCATAAATACCATTTGCTGCTTGTTTAAAATACCAAGCATATGGCGTTTTATCTACATCATAATCAATTTCATCTATACGAGGTAGAGGGTGTAATATTTTTAAATTATTACGAGCATTTTTTAAAGTTTTAGCATGCAATACACATTTTGATTTTTCACTTGCATATTCAGTAGATTCAAGTCTTTCTTTTTGAATACGTGTCATATAAAGAATATCAATTTCAGATATAATTTCTTCTATATTTTGATATCTTTCCCATCTAATTCCTTTTTCTAAAAGCATATCATTAATATGATTTGGCATAATCAAAGCATCAGGTGAAATAAAAAAAAATTTATTTTTTTCATATTTTGCCAATGCTTGAGTTAACGAATGAACAGTTCTTCCATATTTTAAGTCACCTACTATTGCAATATTTAAATAATTTAATCGCATTTGTGTTTCTTGAATAGTAAATAAATCTAAAAGTGTTTGAGTCGGATGTTGATTAGATCCATCTCCAGCATTAAATATTGGAATTCCATTAGAAAATTCTACAGCTAACCGAGCTGATCCCTCCTGAGGGTGTCTAATAATGATAGCATCTACATATGAGCTAATTACTGAAATAGTATCAGCTAAAGTCTCCCCCTTTTTTCTTAAAGATATATTATTTCCGTCAGAAAATCCGATTATTGAAGCGCCTAATCGATAAATTGCTGTTTCAAAAGATAGTCTTGTTCGTGTTGAAGCTTCAAAAAAACAACTAGCAATAATTTTATTTTTTAGTAAATTTGGTTCTTGTTTTTTTTTTAAAAGAGAAGATTTTTTTAATACTAATTCTAATTCATTGCGTTTAAGATCGTTTATTGAAATTATATTTTTTTTATATAGAGTATTTCTCAATTTTTAATTCTCTTAATAATAGATAAAAAAATTAATAGATATTATTTTTTCTTAATAAAATTAAACATTATTTTATAAATAATATATTTTTATTTAAATAAATTTATTTAATTAAGATTTATTTAATTAATTTAATAATAATATTAAAATTTTTTATTAAAGCGTAATTATTTTAATTAAACTAGATATAATAATAGCTTTTATAGTATGCAATCTATTTTCAGCTTGTTTAAAAATTATATTTTGATATTTTTGAAAAATATTATCTGTAATTTCTATACCATTTTTTAAATTATATTTATCAAGTATAGACTTTACTAAATTATTTTTTTTATCATGTAAAGCTGGAAGACAATGTAATACTTTGACATTAGGATTATTAGTCATATTTATAGTATTTTGATTAACTTGATATTTTTTTAATAATTTGATTCTTTCTTCCCATATATTTTCAGGCTCACCCATAGATACCCAGACATCAGTATAGATAAAATCCACACTATTTAAACCTTTTTTAAGATTGTCAGTACATATAATATGATTTTTATTTTTTTTTGCTTTTTCTTGACAAATATTAAAGATTTCTTTTTCAGGCCAATATTTTTTTGGTGATATTAAACGTAAATCTATATCTAAAATAGTTGCAGCTTCTAACAATGTATTTGCTATATTATTGCTCGAATCTCCAATATATGCGCATTTAATTTCAAAAAATTCTTTTTCGGGTAGAACTTCCCTTATTGTTAATAAATCTGCAATTATTTGAGTAGGGTGAAATTTTTTAGTTAATCCGTTCCATACTGGAACATTAGCATATTTTGCCAAAATTTCTATTGTTTTATGGTTATGCCCTCGATATTCAATTCCATCATACATAAGACCTAATACTTTTGCTGTATCTTCAATTGATTCTTTTGTTCCAAGATGAGTACTTCCTGGACCGAGATAAGTAACATGAGCACCTTGATCAAATGCTGCTACTTCAAATGAGCATCGTGTACGAGTTGATTCTTTTTCAAAAATTAAAGCAATATTTTTTTTTTTTAATAATTGTATTTCTTTGTTATTTTTTTTTACTTTTTTTAATTTTTTGGATAATTTAATAATATAGTTTAATTCTAAATTAGAAAAATCTAATAATCTCAAAAAATTACGTTGATAAAGATAGTTCATGAGTTAATTTCCCTTTAAATCAAAGTAAAATATATTTTAAAATATATATAATAAAAATAATATTAAATATATAAAAGTATTAATAATATTAATATTATAGTATATAATAACTTAAATTTTTTTATTTTTTATAAAATTTACTATAAAAATTTTAAAATATTAAAATATCATAGAGACAATGTTATGAAGTTTGTTATAAAAAATTTTTCTTTAAATCAGAAAGAAACAGATTGTATTATTGTTGGTATTTTTAAATCTTGTGAATTAACAATAACTGCTGATAATTTAAATCAATTAAGTAATAATTATATTAAGAATATATTAAAAACAGGAGATTTTAGAGCTTCAATAGGTACAAGTTTATTATTATATAATATTCCCAATATTTTATCTAAAAGAGTTTTATTAGTTGGATGTGGAGAAAAAAAAATTTTTAATATATTTTCTATTGTGAAAATTATTAAAAATATTATAAAAACATTAAATAAATATTCGATTAAACATGTTATTTTTGCTTTAACTGAATTGAACATATATACTAATAATATATATTGGTTTATTCGTAAAATAGTTAATTCTATTAAAAATGAAATTTTTAAAATAAATACATTTTTAAAAAAAGAAAACTATTTAGAATTAGTTGTATTTCATGTAGAAAAACAATTTCTTTTACTATCTAAATTAGCTTTAAAGCATGCATTAGCAATTAATTTAGGATTAATTGAAGCAAAAAAGTTAAGTAATTTACCATCTAATATATGCAATCCTTTATATTTATCATTAAAAGCAAAAGATCTATCTAAAAAATATAAAAATAAATTTACTATTACATGTTTAGATAAAAATAAAATGTATGATTTAGGTATGCATGCATATTTAGCAGTAAGTAGTGGTTCTAATAATCCTCCATATATGTCTATAATTAAATATTTAAATGCTAAAAATATTAATAATAAACCGATTGTACTAATTGGAAAAGGAGTTACTTTTGACTCTGGAGGAATTTCTATAAAACCTTCAAAAAATATGCATGAGATGAAATATGATATGTCTGGAGCGGCTGTTGTTTATGGAATATTAATTATGGCTGCTGAATTAAATTTACCTTTAAATATTATAGGAATTTTAGCTGGTTGTGAAAATATGTTGGATGGAAAATCATTTAGACCTGGAGATATTATCACTACTATGTCTGGAAAAACAGTAGAAATATTAAATACTGATGCTGAAGGACGTTTAATATTATGTGATGTTTTAACATATGTAAAACGTTTTTCTCCTAATATAGTTATTGATATTGCTACTTTAACAGGAGCATGTGTTATTGCATTAGGAAATGATATTACTGGATTATTTTCAAATAATGAAGATTTATCTAAAAATTTAGAAAAAGCTAGTTATCAAACAAATGATCAAGTTTGGAGATTACCTTTATTTAAAAAATATGAAAAACATTTATATTCAAATGTTGCAGATTTTTCTAATATTGGAAGTCAAGGAGCAGGTGCGATAACAGCAGCTTGTTTTTTATCTAAATTTGCAAAAAAATATAATTGGGCACATTTAGATATAGCTGGTACTGCTTGGAATTCTTTTAATAATACAGGATCTACAGGACGTCCTGTTGAACTGTTATCTCAATTTTTATTAAATATGTGTCAAATTAAAAAAAATTAATATATTTTACTTTTAGTTATTATCAATCACTTTAAAAAAGATTAAATACCATGGAAAAAATTTATAACCCTAAAGATATTGAAGAACCTATATATAATTTTTGGGAAAAAAATGGATACTTTAAACCTAATAATAATTTAAAAAAATCATCATTTTGCATTATTATGCCACCTCCTAATATCACTGGAAATTTACATATGGGGCATGCATTTCAGCAAACCATTATGGATGTATTAATTCGTTATCATCGGATGCAAGGAGATAATACTTTTTGGCAAGTTGGAACAGATCATGCTGGAATAGCTACTCAAGTTTTAGTAGAACGTGAAATATTTTTAAAAGAAAAAAAAACCAAAAAAGATTATCATCGAGATGATTTTATTAAAAAAATATGGTTATGGAAAAATAAATACCATTCTATTGTTACCCAACAAATGAGGCGTTTAGGAAATTCTGTAGATTGGGATCGTGAAAAGTTTACTTTAGATTCTGATATTTGTCATTCTGTTAAAAAAGCATTTATTACTTTTTATAAAAATAATTTAATATATCAAAAGAAAAAATTGGTACATTGGGATTCTAAATTAGAAACTGTTATTTCAGATTTAGAAGTTGAACATCGTTTAATTAAAGGTTCGAAATGGTTTATTCGATATCCAATTTTATTTAATAAAAAAAAAAATAATTTTAAGATAGAATATTTAATAGTTTCAACAACTAGACCTGAAACTTTATTAGGAGATACGGCTTTAGCAGTTAATCCAAAAGATATTAAATATAATAAATTAATTGGACAATTCGCTATATGTCCATTAGTTAATAGAATTATTCCAATCATTGGGGATAATTATGCAGATATAAGCCAAGGAACAGGTTGTGTAAAAATTACACCAGCACATGATTTTAATGATTATCAAGTAGGATTAAGACATAAATTACCAATGATTAATATTTTTACTAATGATGGAAGAATTAAAATTAATTTTGATATTTACAATTATAAAGGCGAGATATCTAAAATTTATAGCTCATTAGTTCCAACTAAATTTAAAAATTTAGATATTATATCTGCACGTAATGCAATTGTAGAAGAAATAAAAAAATTAGGATATTTAGAAAAAGTTGAAATATGTGAAATTCTTACTCCTCATAGCGATAGAAGTGGTTCAATTATTCAACCCATGCTCACTAATCAATGGTACTTAAAAACATCAAAATTAGCTAGATTAGCTATTACTGCAGTTAAAGAAAAGAAAATTAATTTTATTCCTATACAATATGAAAAAATGTATTTATCTTGGATGAATAGTATTGAAGATTGGTGTATTTCTCGTCAGTTGTGGTGGGGTCATCGTATTCCAGTTTGGTATGATTATGAAAGAAATATATATGTTGGATATAATGAAGATGATATACGTAAAAAATATAAATTATTAAATCATATTGTATTATTTCAAGATGAAGATGTTTTAGATACTTGGTTTTCTTCAGGATTATGGACTTTTTCAACATTAGGATGGCCTAAAAAAACAGAATTTTTAAAAATATTTCATCCAACTAATGTATTAGTAAGTGGTTTTGATATTATTTTTTTTTGGATAGCTAGAATGATTATGTTAACTATGTATCTTATTAAGGATGATTTTGGAATATCTGAAGTTCCTTTCAAAAATGTTTATATAACAGGTTTAATACGTGATGATAAAGGCAGTAAAATGTCAAAATCAAAAGGTAATGTGATTGATCCGTTAGATATGATAGATGGTATTTCTTTAGATGATTTAATTCAAAAAAGAACAAGTAATTTATTTCAACCTAAACTGTCCAATCAAATTAAACAACGCACTATAAAACAGTTTCCTAATGGAATTCCTCCTACAGGTACAGATGCATTACGTTTTACTTTTTGTGCTTTAGCATCAAATACACGTGATATAAAATGGGATATGAATAGATTAAAAGGATATCGAAATTTTTGTAATAAACTTTGGAACGCTAGTCGATTTGTTTTTATAAATACTAAAAATCATGATTTTTTAAATTTTAAAATAAATAATACAATATTATTTATAAATAAATGGATTTTAATAGAATTTAATAATACAGTAAAATTATACAGAAACGCATTAGATAATTATCGATTTGATATTTCAGCAAATATTTTATATGATTTTACATGGAATATTTTTTGTGATTGGTATTTAGAATTTGTTAAGTTGATTATAAAATTTGGTTCATCTCAAGATGTTTTTAATACAAAAAATATTTTAATTGATATCTTAGAAAAACTTATTAAATTACTACATCCTATGATTCCATTTATAACTGAATCAATTTGGCAAAGAATCAAAAAAATAAAAAACATTAAAGAAAGATCAATTATGCTACAATCTTTTCCAAAATATAAAAATTTGTTATTTGATCAAAAAATTATACTTCATATGAATTTTATAAGAAAGATAATTACCTTTTTAAGAAATATTCGATCTGAAATGAATATTAATTCTAAAAAATTATTATCATTATTTTTAAAAAATACAAATTTTGAACAAGAAAAAATTATTAAAGAAAATTTATTATTTTTAAAGAATATGGCTTATTTAGATATAGTTAAAGTTGTTTCTAAGAATTATAGAGAACCATTATTATCTATAAAAAAAATCATTGAAAATGTAGAAATTATAATTCCTATGCTTAAAATAATAGATAAAAAAATTGAATTAAATAGACTAAATAAAGAAATAAAAAAAATAAAATTAAAAATTTTATTAATTCAAAAAAAAATTTTAAATAAAAATTTTATATGTTACGCACCTAAACACATTATTAATAAGGAAAAAGAAGAATTAAATAATTTAAATAAAGTTTATTTAAAGTTATCTCATCAAATAAAAATTTTTAATAATATATTATAGAAAAAAATTATTTTTACTTTTTAATTTAAATAAGGTTTACTATGGCAGTATTATACAATCGTATTTCTAGAAAAGAGCTAAAAAAAAATATATTTTTAAATAAAAAATCTTATTTTATTCTTTCATTTTACAAATATTTTTATATAAAAACACCTCAAGATTTTAGAGATGAAATTTATAAAAATTTTTTAAAATATAATATATTAGGTAGAATATATATTTCTCATGAAGGAATAAATGCACAAATAAGTATTCCTATTAATAAATATTTAAATTTTAAAAATTTTTTGTTTAATTTTCATCCGGAATTAAATAATATATTTATTAATAAAACATATCATAATGGTTTTAATGTATTTTTTTTACTTTCTGTAAAAATAAAAAAATATATTATTAATGATGGTATTAAAAATACTTTATTTAATTTTAAAAATATAGGTATATATATTGAAGCAAAACAAGTAAATAAAATGTTATATGATAAAAATACAATATTTATTGATATGCGAAATTCTTATGAATATGAAATAGGTCACTTTCCTAATGCTATTCAAATTAATAGTAAAACTTTTAGAGATCAATTAAAACATGTAATAAAAATTATGGATTTTGCTAAAAATAAAAAAATAGTAATGTATTGTACAGGTGGAATTCGTTGTGAAAAAGCAACATCATGGATGATTTTTCATGGTTTTAAATATGTATATCATATAAAAAATGGAATAATTGGATATGTAAATGATGCTAAAAAAAATAAATTACCTATATATTTTAAAGGTAGTAATTTTGTATTTGATGCTCGAATGAGTCAAAGAATATCTAAAGATATAATATCATTTTGTAAACAATGTAAGAAACCATCAGCAAATTATGTTAACTGTGCTTTTAATTTATGTCATTTATTATTTATTCAGTGTTCTAATTGTGCTATAAAATTTAAAAATTGTTGTTCTTTAAATTGTATACAAAATATATAAAAACACTATTCAATTTTTTGATTAAAAATTTTTTCTAAGTATTCCCAATGTATTATTTTTTTTTCTAATTTTTTTTCTTCTATATTTAATTGATTTAATATAGGTAATTGATTAGAAATATCTTGTTTAAAAAAATCAACAGAGTTTATTTGATTTTGCAATATTTTAATACTATTTTCTATATTTTCAATTTCATTTAATATATTTTTTAACTTATTCTTAGTTTTTCTTTTATTTTTTAATAAATTGAATTTTTTATTGATATTTAAATTATTTTCTTGATTATTTATTTTATCATTTATAATTTTTTTTTCAATTAAACTATTTTTAAAATTTAAATGTGTAGTAATTATTCCATCACCTTGAAAAAACCAATATTTTTTTACAGTTTTTTCAAGAAAATTTCTATCATGACTAACTATTAAAACAGTTCCAGAATATTGATTTATAATATTTTTTAATAAATTTAGTGTATCTAAGTCTAAATCATTTGTCGGTTCATCAAAAATTAATATATTATTTGGTTTTAAAAATATTTTAGCTAAAAGCAATCTATTAGATTCTCCTCCAGATAAATTTTTTACTAAGCATTTTAATTCTTCTGATTTAAATAAAAATTTTTTTAAATATCCTATTAAATTTTGTTCGTTGTTATTAATAATTATTTTATCTCTACCTTCATTTATATTATCTAAAATAGATTTTTGTTGATTTAATATTGATCGATTTTGATCAAAATATGCTATTTTTAATTTATTTGACGTATAAAAATCTCCTTTTTGAATTTGATTTTCACCTATAAGTATTTTAATCATGGTGCTTTTTCCAGATCCATTGCTTCCAATTAATCCAATTTTATCACCATATTCTATTGTTTCAGAAAAATTTTTAATAATAGTTTTGTTTTTTACTGCATAATATATATTTTTTAATTTAAAAATTATTTTTCCAGCATAATCTTTAATTTCATTAATTGTAATATTTTGAAAGTTTTCTATTTTTTTATAATCTTTATTTTCTTTTCTTAATTTTTCTAAATTTTTTATCCTTCCTTCATTTCTTGTAGTACGTGCTTTAACACTTTTTCTAATCCAAATTTCTTCTTTTTTTAATTTTTGATTAAATAATTTTTTATTTATTTTTTCAATATAATTGTTTTTATCTTTTAATTGAATAAATTGATTATAATTTCCTGGAAAAAATATTAATTTTCCTCGATCAATATAAATAATTTTTGTAGATATATTTTCAATAAATGACACATCATGTGATGTAAATACTATACTTCCATGAAAATTTTTTAAAAATATTTCTAACCATTTAATTGTATATATATCTAAATGATTAGTAGGTTCATCAAGTAATAATATATCAGGTTTATTAATTAAAATTGCACTTAATGCAACTTTTCTCAAAATTCCACCAGATACTTCTGATAAAAGACTATTTTGATTTAATTTTAAAATTTCAGTAATCTTTTTTATTTCTACAATATCATTAATTTTAATTTTTTCTTTTTTTGTTATTTCAATTTGTTTTTTAATAAATTCAAAAATAGAAATATTTGATTGACTTAGGTTGTTTTGTTGTAAATATTGTATTTTAATATTTTTTTTGTAAACAACTAATCCGTGGTCTAAATCTTGTTGTTTGTTAATTACTTTTAATAAGGTTGATTTTCCAGATCCATTTTTACCAGCTAAACAAATACGTTCTTTTGAATTAATATAAAATGAAACATTTTTTAAGATTTCTAAGTTATTAAATGATAAGTAAGCATTTTTTATACTAATTAAATTCATATTTTTCTCATTTAAAAAATTTATTATAAGTTAAAAAATAACATAATTTTTATATTTTATTTTTGTTAAATTATTTATTAAGTTGATATTGTTTTTAAATTTGAATATTTTTTTAGAAGTAACTTAGGTAAGTTTAAATATTAAATTAATTTTTTAATTTTAATAATTTATTTTTTAAAAAATATATTTATTTCTATTGATAAAATATTTATTTTTATTATATAAATTTTAGTTATTTTTTATATGATTATATTAAATTTAATAAATAATTTTTACAATTTATATATATTAAATATGGTATTAAAAATAATGTATTTTTAAAAGTTCATTTAAAAATATTTTTACACTTAAATTATTTGAAATATAAAAATAATATATTTTTTAAAAATAAATATATTATAAATTTTTAATTATATCTCTAATCAATTTTGGACCATGGTATATTAATCCAGAGTATATTTGTATTAATTCTGAACCTAATATAATTTTTTCTTTTGCAGTATTTAACGAATATATACCTCCTACTCCAATTATAGGAATCTTTTTTTGCAGTTGTTGATATAATATTTTTATTGTATTATTGCTTTTATTTTTTAAAGGAATGCCACTTAATCCTCCTTTAATTTGATTTTTTTTTATTTTATATATTGAAGAATGATCTAAAGTACTATTGGTTGCAATAACAGCATCTATTTCAAATTTAATTAATTGATTCGAAATATAAAGTATTTCATCTTTTGATAGATCTGGTGAAATTTTAATTGCTATTGGAACATATTTTTTATATTTTTTACTCATTTCCTTTTGTTTAATTTTAATATTTTTTAATAAATTTTTTAGTAATAATCCAAATTGTAAATTTCTTAAATTTTTTGTATTAGGAGATGAAATATTAATAGTAATATAATTAGTGTAACAATATATTTTTTCTATACATGTTAAATACTCATCTGTAGCATTTTCAATAGAAGTACATTTATTTTTACCTATATTTACTCCAATAATTCCTTCAAATTTAGATTGTTTAAGATTATTAATTAAATTATCTATACCAAGGTTATTAAACCCCATTCTATTAATAATAGCTTCTAATTTAGGTATTCGAAATATTCTTGGTTTTGGATTTCCTTTTTGCGGTAATAATGTAACAGTTCCTAATTCAATAAACCCAAAACCTATTTTGGAAAAAATATCTATATATTCTCCATTTTTATCTATTCCAGCAGCTAAACCAATTTTATTAGGAAAAATTAATCCCATACATTTTACCGGTTTGGATATAATAGGTTGAAAAAATAATTTCATTAATTGTTGAATAATTTTAGTATTCATATTCTTTAATACTAATTTATGTGCTTTTTCAGGATCTATTAAAAATAAAATTTTACGAATTAAATAATATAACATTATAATTTTCTCTTATGTTAAATAAAATATATAATTTAAAAAAATTTTTTTATATATTTTATAATGCATTTATTTTAAAATTTTAATAAAAATTAAAAAATTTAATACTATTATTAAGTTATAATAATTATTAAATTTTTTTAAAATTGATAAATTTTTTATTATATTATATTTTTTATATAAAATTTATGCATAATTTTATATATAAAATTATATATTAATTATCATAATAAGGAATATTATTATAAAAATAATATGAAAAAATATAATTATCCAATAGTAAAAACATTACTTGATACTGATGCATACAAATTACATATGCAACAAGCTGTATTTTTTTGTTATAAAAATGTTCGTGTTGTTTCAGAATTTATTTGTAGAGGATCAAATTTTTTAGGAACTTATTCTAATATTTTGTTAGATCAAATTAATATGATGCAATCACTATGTCTTAGTAATGAAGAATATATTTATATGAATTCTTTTCCATTTTTTAAAAAAGAATATTTACATTGGTTGAAAAGTTTTCGTTATAATATTACGCAAGTAAATGTTAATAATTATCATGGAGAGTTACATATTCGTATTACTGGGTTATGGAAAGAGGTTATTTTATGGGAAGTTCCTATTTTATCATTAATTAGTGAAATTTTTCATAAAAGTCACTATCCTAATATTACCCCTAATATAGCAGTAAATTATTTAAATTTAAAATTAAAAAAATTTTTTCAATATACTCAAAATTTAGATTTATCTCGATTAAAAATTGTCGATTTTGGAACAAGAAGAAGATTTTCATATGATGTTCAATATTCAATTATTAAAAGATTAAAAGAAAAATTTCCTTTTTTAGTAGGATCAAGTAATTATCATATTTCTCGTCTTTTAAAAATGCCTCCAATAGGTACTCAGGCTCATGAATGGTTTCAAGCTCATCAACAAATTAGTTCTAATTTAAAATATAGTCAATCTTTAGCTTTAAAAATATGGTTATGTCAATATAAAAAATATTTAAATATTGCTTTAACAGATTGTATTACAATGGATGCATTTTTGCGTGATTTTAATTTATCTTTATCTCAATCCTACCAAGGTATTAGACATGATTCAGGTGATCCTATAAAATGGGCAGAAAAAGCTTTAAAACATTATCAAAAATTAGGTATTGATCCTTCTACAAAAACATTATTATTTTCAGATAATTTAAATTTTTCTAAAATTATAAATTTATATAAAAAATTTAATCATAAAATTAATGTGATATTTGGTATTGGAACTAAGTTAACTTGTGATATTCCAAATGTAAAACCATTAAATATTGTTATTAAATTAGTTAAATGTAATGGAAAACCAGTTGCTAAATTATCTGATAGTCCTGGAAAAACATTTTGTTTAGATAAAGATTTTATTAAATCTTTATACAAAGCATTTGATTTGCCTTTAAGAAATAAAAATCTAAAATAATTAATTTTAGTAAAAGCATGTCTTTATGCTATTTTAAAAATAAAAAAGTATAAAAATAATATGAATATAATATCAATATCAGAAATATATAAAAATGATACTATTATAAAAAATTTTGTCACTATATACGGATGGGTTCGAAGTTGTCGTAATTCAAAATCTGGTTTTTCTTTTATTACAGTATATGATGGATCATGTTTTCATACTATACAAGTTATTGCTAATAATAATTTATCTAATTATTATAAAGAAATACTTCGATTAACTATAGGATGTTCTGTATTAATTCAGGGTAATCTAATTTTATCATTAGGTTCAAAACAAAAATATGAAATACAAGCTAAAAAAGTTAAAATTTTAGGGTGGGTTGAAAATCCTCAGAATTATCCTATTTCTGCAAAAAAACATAGTTTAGAATATTTAAGAGAAGTAGCACATTTAAGAAGTAGAACAAATTTAGTTGGAGTAATCGTAAGAATACGAAATTACGTTTTTCAATTATTACATAGATTTTTACATAAAAAAGGCTATTATTGGATACCTACACCTATTATTACTGGACTTAACGCTGAAGGTGCTGGTGAAATGTTTCATGTTTCTACATTAAATATGAAAAATATTCCTAAAAAGGATAATAATTCCGTTGATTTTAAAAAAGATTTTTTTGGAAAAGAATCTTTCTTAACTGTTTCGGGACAACTTAATTTAGAAACATATGCTTGTGCTTTATCAAAAGTTTATACCTTTGGGCCAACTTTTAGAGCTGAAAATTCAAATACAACCCGTCATTTAGCAGAATTTTGGATGTTAGAAGTTGAAGCGTCTTTTTTAAATTTAGATCAAATATCTAAATTTGCTGAAGAAATGTTAAAATATATTTTCAAAGATCTTTTAAAAAACTTTATTACAGATATTAAATTTCTTAAAAATTATATTGATAGTGATATAATTAATCGTCTTGAAAATTTTATTTTATTAGATTTTATACGTATAAAATATATTGATGCTATAAATATTTTAATAAATTATCAAAATAAATTTGATAAAATTATTTTTCCAGGTGTTGATTTAAATTCTGAACATGAGCGTTTTCTTGTTGAAGAATATTTTAAAAAACCTGTAATTATCACTGATTATCCTAAAGAATTAAAAGCATTTTATATGAGATTGAATGACGATAAAAAAACTGTTGCAGCTATGGATATTATCGTTCCAAATATTGGTGAATTAATCGGTGGATCACAACGTGAAGAACGTATTGAAATTTTAGATTTACGTTTATCTGAATTTGGTTTGAAAAAAGAAAAATATTGGTGGTATCGAGATCTTAGACGTTATGGTACCGTGCATCATTCAGGTTTTGGTATGGGTTTTGAAAGGTTGATTTCTTATATTACTGGAATGTCAAATATAAGAGATGTTATACCTTTTCCTCGTACTGTAAGAAATTCTCATTTTTAATTGCATGTTGTAAAATTATTTATAATTGTTTAATTTATATTATATTTATTAATTAAAGGTAATTTAAAATTATGAGTAGAAAAAAATCTTTATCAATTTTAATACCAATATTATTTGCTACTAGTAGTACAGTAACAGCAACAGAAATTTTTAATAAACATGGTAGTAAATTAGAATTATATGGTAGTATTAACCCTCATCATGATTTTTATAATGGTTTTTTATCAACAAAAATCACTTCTAAAGATGATCATACCAATGCTATTTTAGGGCTTTCAGGAAAAATTAATATTACTAATAAGCTTTCTAGTTATGCAAAAATTGAATATAAGACTAATTTTTTTATACCGGAAGATTTAATAGATCAACAACAATCTAATTCTGTTCGTCTAGGATATGCTGGTTTAAAATATGGAAACTTAGGGTCTATAGATTATGGTCGTAATTATGGTGTAATTAATGATGTTGAATCTTTAACAAATCATATTCCTTATATTACTAATAATAGTGTATTTGGATATAGTGATAATTATATGTTAGGTAGAAATAGCAGTTTATTAACTTATAGAAATAATAATACTTTTGGTTTAGTCAATGGACTTAGTTTTGCATTACAATATCAAGATGAAACTAAAAATAGACATCCACGTCAAAAAAATCATGCAGGTTGGGGTGCATCTGTAAAATATGAAACCGGTTCAGGATTAACAGCAATTGGTTCTTGTTTTACATCTAAAAGATTATCTGAATCTAAAGTTAATAAAAGTTTAAATAACGAATCTGTAAATGCATATGGACTGGGTTTTAAATATGATACTAATGATGTATATATTGCTGCTTTTTATGGAGCTGCAAGAAATTTAACTCCATATGATCTTCGTAGTAATAGCTATATTAATGAAACACATAATATTGAAGCAATTGCAGAATATAAATTTAAATCTGGTTTTCGTCCTGCTTTAAGTTATATAGATTCAAAGGGATATAATATAAATGGAACTGTAAAAGATGAACTAGGTTTAGCAAAACAAATTAATATTTCTAGTCGTTATGAATTTAATAAAAATATTTCAACTTATATGAATTATAAAATTAATTTGTTAAAAGAAAATAATTTTATCAAAACAAATAAAATTTCTACAGATAATATTATTGACGCTGGATTAGTTTATCAATTTTAATTTTTTAAAGTAAATTATTTTTTTAATTAATTTTTTAAAAAAATATTGAATATTAAGGGTAAGATCTTTCTAATGATTTATATTTATAAAATATATTAATAACTTTTAAATATATATTAATAAATATGAAAGTTTCATAGAAAGATCTGCTCTATTTAATGAATTGATAATCATTTTATATAAATATTTATTATATGATAAAATTTTTTTATTTATAAAGATATTATTTGTATATAGTAATAAAAAAATTTATTTTTTCTTATTTAAAATAGTATTACATTAATTTTTTATTTTATGGTTGTTTATAATTCATTATTATTTTATTTATATTTAAAAAATATTATTTTTATTTTTTTAGTAATTATTTCTACAATATGTTGAATTTATTATTTATTAATTAATTTTTTATATAATAAAATAAAAAATATATTTAATATAACGTTTTTAATTTAGCACCACCTAATAAATGCATATGTAAATAATTTATTTCTTGTCCTCCATGTTTATTACAATTAATAATTATTTTATATCCATCTTGACTAATTTTTTTTTCTTTTGCAGTTTGAACCGCAATATAAAACATATGAGCAATAATATCTTTATTTTTTTTATTAATATCATTGGCTGTTTTAATTAAATTATTTGGTATGATTAATATATGTATAGGGGCTTTTGGTTTAATATCATCAAAAACAGTTACAATTTTATCTTGATATAAAATATTAGCTGATATTTCTTTTTTTATAATTTTTTGAAAAATTGAATAATTATTCATAATAATTTACTCTTATTTTGATAGAAAAATATTTTTAATCACTGGGCGAGTGCTTTTTTTACTCACCCTATTTTTTATGTATTTTTTATATATTCATCTATAGCAATTTTAATATTTTCAGATTTAGTACCAAATACAGCTTGTATACCTGCTCCTGATATAAATATACCTGCTGCTCCTAAATTTTTTAAATCATACTGATTAACTTCTGAAATTTTTAATACTGTAATACGTAGTCTAGTAATACATGCATCTAAATGTTTGATATTGTTTTTTCCACCTAAAGCTTTAACAATACAAACTGCTATTTCATTATTATTTTTTATAATAGTATTATTTTTATTGTTTTCTCTTCCTGGTGTTTGTAAATTAAATGTAATTATTAAAAAATAAAATATTATATAATATAAAATACCATATAAAATCCCAACAATTGGAAAAAGAAACAATTGATTGCTATGTCCACTTAATACTATAAAATCTATAAAACCATGTGAAAAACTTGTTCCAGCACGCATATTTAAAAAAATACATAATGGAAATGACAAACCTGCTAATATTGCATGAATAATATATAATATTGGAGCAACTAAAATAAATGAAAATTCGATTGGTTCTGTAATTCCAGTTAGAAATGCTGTTAACGCTGCAGAAATCATAATACTTCCAATTTTATTCTTATTTTCCTTTTTTGATGTATGCCAAATTGCTAATGCAGCACCTGGTAATCCATACATTTTAAAAATAAAACCACCTGATAAATTTCCAGCAGTTATATCTCCAGCTATATATCTTGCAATATCTCCATGAAAAACTTGACCAACAGAATTAGTATATTCTCCAATTTGCATTTGAAATGGAACATTCCATATATGATGCAATCCAAACGGTATTAATGCTCTTTCTACAATTCCATATAAAGAAAAAGCAAAAATAGGATTTTGATAAGCTGCCCATTGTGAAAATATTTGAATTTTTGATGCTATCGAAGGCCAAATAAAGGATAATATTAAACCTATAAATATTGCACATAAGCCTGAAATAATTGGAACAAATCTTTTTCCTGCAAAAAACCCTAAATATTCAGGCAGTTGGATTTTGTAAAATTTATTAAACATATATGCTGCAATCCCTCCTGCTATAATTCCTCCTAATATTCCTATATCAGCAATATTTTTATTTTTTATTAAATTAATATTAGTGTTTAATATTCCTGGTTCAACAACATACAATGTTTTAATTAAAATACTATATGCTACAACTGCTGCTAATGCTGCTACGCCATCATTATTGCTAAATCCTAAAGCTACTCCAATAGCAAAAATTAACGGCATATTTGAAAAAACTGAGCCTCCTGTTTGTGCCATAATTTCAGATATAGTATTTGGTATTATATTAAAATGAGCAGAACCAATACCTAATAATATACCTGCAATTGGTAATACTGATACAGGTAACATCAGTGATTTTCCAACTTTTTGAAGACTTGCAAATACATTTTTAAACATATTAAAACTCCTAAATATATATAAAACATATAATTTATAAAAAAATATATCTTTTTTATAATTTAAATAATGTATAAAAATTATTTTTTATAATATCAGCAAATTCTTCTAAATATATTTTTTTTATTAGACAAATATGTTTTGCTATATCAAGTAAATATGCTGGTTGATTTTCTTTTCCTCTATTCGGAGTTGGTGATAAATATGGAGAATCTGTTTCTATAAGTAAACTACTTAATGGTATTTTTTTTAGTGTATTTTGTAATTGAATTGCATTTTTAAAAGTTACTATACCTGAAAAAGAAATATAAAACCCTAAATCTATTAATTTAAATGCAATATCATAATTTTCAGTAAATGAATGTAAAATCCCTCCGCATTTTTCTGCATTTTCTTCTTTTAAAATTTTTATTGTATCTTTTATAGAATTTCTTGTATGTACTATAATTGGTTTTTTTAATTTTATTGCAACTCGTATATGTTCTCTAAAAAAATTTTGTTGTATTTTTTTTGTTTCAGATGAATAATAATAATCTAAACCTGTTTCTCCTAGAGCAATAACATTTTGATGTTTTGATAAAGTTTCTAGTTTATCGAGATTTTGTTTTTCTTTTTGACAATGTAAAGGATGTATACCACAAGAGTAGAAAATATAATTATATTGATTAAATAATCTTTTTATATTATTAAAATTACTAATAGAAGTAGATACTGTTAAAAATTTTTTCACATAATTTTTATATGATTTTTTTAACATATCTTCGATATTATTATGTAATGAATGATAATTTAATCGGTCGAGGTGGCAATGAGAGTCAATTAAAAGCATAATTTTATCTCTTTCATTTAAAAAATAATATATAAATTATAATTAATTAGTGAACTTTAAAATATTTTCCCATCGTAATAATTGTTCTAATATTAATAATTCATTATTAATACCAGATATATTTAACAATCTATACCTGCATTTTATCCAAGTAGTAATACTTTTTTTTAGAGTAAAATAATTATAATTACGAGAAAAAAATTGAATTATTTGAAATTCATCAAAATTAGTTAATTTTTTTTTTTGATTAAAATGGATTTGAATAGAATCAAATAATAATAAACATATCCAATCAATTTTTAATATAGTGTTATTTATAGATAATATTGGAAATATCTTGATAAGATTTTTCTTTTTAATAGAATTTAAAAAATATATACATAATTTTTTTCTTTCCTCCCAAAGTCCATTATTAATAAATTCTTTAGCAAGTATTGGTGAACCTTGGTTAATTCGTAATGAAATTACATTAAATATTTTATTTTTTAAATTTTTATTTTTTAACCAATGTAAACTATGTTTTTCTCGTGGGGGAAATAATGTATATATTAAACAACGACTGTGTAATGTAGAATATATTTTTAAGTTGTTATAATCTACTAAAAAAAACCAAGTATTTTTAGGTGGTTCTTCTAAAATTTTTAATAATGAATTAATTGCGGATTCTGTTAATTTTTCAATATTTGATAAAAGTATAATTTTATTTTTTCCTTGTTTTGGGTATTGAAATATTTTTTCACGTATCATTCGAATATAATTAATAGTTATAATTTTATTATTATTATCTTTATAATAATAAAAATCTGGGTGATTTTTTGATATAATTAATTTACAATTATGACATGTATTACAATATTTTATTTCATTTTTATTATCACATAAAATCCACTGACTAATATTTTTAATTAATTGTAATACTCCTAATCCTTTAGTTGTTTTTATTAATATTGTATGATGTGCTTTTTTATTTTGATGTTGTTTAATAATTTCTTTATATGTATTAATAAGCCAAGGATAACATTTCATATAAATTGTTTTTTAAGCCACCTTAATAGTTGTTGTTTAATATTTATAGTCACATTTCGAATATTAAGATTAGCATTAATTTTAATAATTTTTTTATTAAATTTTATATTTTTTAAATACATATTTCTTGTTTTATTAAAAAATAATAATGATCTATTTTCAATACGATCTAAAGCACCTCTTTTTAATATTCTTTTTAAACCAATTTCAGGTTTAACATCTAAATATAAAGTTAAGTCTGGAAAAAAATCTCCTAATAATAAATGTTGAATTTGATTAATAATATTTTTATTTATACCTAATCCACCACCTTGATAAGCTAAAGAAGATAAATAATGACGATCCGAAATTACCCAATCTCCTCGTTTTAATGCTGGTTTAATAATTTTTTCAACTAATTGCATTCTTGCTGCATATATTAATAACAATTCTGTTTCTTTTATAATATCTTCAGTATGAAATGTTTTAATTATTTTTCTGATTTTTTCTGCAATTGGTGTGCTCCCTGGCTGTCTAACTAATATAATATTTTTAATATTATATTCTTCTAAAATTTTTTTTATATAAATACATGCACTAGTTTTTCCAGAACCTTCTAGTCCTTCAATTACAATAAATTTACTTTTTATCATTATTTTTTTAATATATATAATATTTTAATTTTAAGATAAAATTTAATTATTTAAATTTTAATTTTACTATAAATAAAATCGATAGCATTTTGTACTGTTTTAATTTTTTCTACTTCTTCATCAGAAATTTCTATATTGAAATTTTCTTCTAAACTCATAATCAATTCAATAATATCTAATGAATCAGCTCCAAGATCTTCTAAAAATAAAGATGTATTTTTAATTTTATCTATTTGTATTTCTAATTTTTTTGAGATAATATTTTTTATTTTATTTTCAATATTTTTCATTTTAATTTTCTCATTTTTTATGTTAAATTTTTATTAAATTAAACTTTTATATTTATGATATTATTATAATATATTATTAAATTTTAATTTTATTTTTAAGACATATACATACCACCATTAACATGTAATGTTTGACCAGTAATATAAGATGACTTTTCAGAAGATAAAAACATCACAACATTTGCAATTTCTTCAGCTGTTCCTAATCTTTTCATTGGAATATTAGATAAGTATTTTTTATATTGAAATATATTTAAATCTTTAATAAAATTAGTTTTAATTAATCCTGGAGCAACTATATTAACAGTAATATTTTTTGAAGCTAATTCTAATGCTAATGATTTATGAAATCCTATAAGACCTGCTTTTGAAGTACTATAATTAACTTGTCCTTTATTTCCTGTATAACCAATCATGGAACTGATTGTGATAATACGTCCTTCTTTTTTTTTAATCATTGAACGAATAATTTCTTTTGAAATATAAAATATTGATGTTAAATTAACTTTAATAATATCTTCCCATTCTTTATTATTCATATAAATAAGTAATTTATCTGATTTTATTCCAGCATTGTTTATTAATATATCGATAAAATATACTTTTTTATAAATTTCTTTAATTTTTTCTGAAATAGAATTAGTATTTTTTAAATCTAAAATTAAACCAAATCCATTATTTTTTAAATATTTATTAATTTTATTTACACCATTTTGAGTAGTTGATGTACCAATAACTCTTATTCCTTTATTTAAAAACTTTAAAGCTATTGCTTTTCCAATACCTTGACTTGCACCTGTTATTAAAGCAGTTTTTTTTTTATTTTTCATAATTTTTATTAATTTTTTTAAAAGCATATAAAAAATTTTTTTTATTATTAGTACTAAGAGAGACTAGATTTTTATTTTTTTTATTTAAATTAGTTAAGATATTATTAGGACCAATTTCAAGCATAGTAAAAATTTTTTTTGATTTTATAAAGTCTATTATTTCTTTCCATCTTACAGTTTTATATACTTGTTTAATTAAAGCTGTTTTAATATTTTTACTATGATTTTCACATTTTACATTAACATTATTAATTACTGGTATTATAGGTTTTTTAATTTTAATATTATTTAATATATACTTAATTTTTTTAGCAACTGGTTTCATTAAATAATTGTGTACTGGAATATTAATATTAAGATTCAATATAAATTTTGCTCCCTTTTTTCTACAATCTAAACTTACTTGATGTACGTCTAATGTCTCTCCAGAAATAATTATTTGGTTTTTAGAGTTTATACTTGCAATTGATACTGTTTTATTTACGTATTTTTTTAAAATTTTTTTAATAATTTTTTTATCTAAACCAATTATAGCTTGTACTAAAAAAGATCTATTTAAAATTATTTTTTGCATAAATTGACCGCGTAAATAAACAACTTTCAATGCATCTTTAAAATTCATTGCATTAGAACAAACTAATGCAGAATATTCTCCTAAACTATGACCTGACATAAATGCTGGATTTTTTCCATTATATTTTTTCCAAAGTCTATAAATTGCAATTGATGAAGTTAATATTAAAGTTTGTATATATTCGTTATTAATTTTTTCTATTGAATCGTTTTTCATTAAATTTAGTAAATTAAAATTTATATATTCTGATGCTTCTTGAAAAGTATTTTTAAAAATATTTTCTCGATTTAAAAAAGAGGATAACATATTATTATATTGAATTCCTTGGCCTGGAAATAGCATAGAAAATAAGCACATTAGAATAACCTTTTTAAATATAATATATTTAAAAAAATAATGAATTGATTTTTTGTTAATATTAAAAATTAAGATTCATTTTTAGTATAAAACGGTACTTTTTTATAATACCGTTTTATATATTTAAATAACTTTTTTACCTTTATAAAAACCATCTGGTGTTATATGATGCCGAATATGTATTTCTTTAGAGCATTTATCTGTAGATAGTGTTTCTTGTTTTAATATATCATGTAAACGTCGCATTCCTCTTTTAGATCGAGTTGGTTTGTTTTTTTGTACAGCCATAATAATTTTTCTCTTAAGATATTTTTATATTAATAAAGATTTATTTTATTTAAACTAAAATTAATTTGATTTATATTTTTTATCAAGTATATTTAAAAAATTTTTAATTTTTAAATCTAACGGTGCTTTTATATGTAATATATTACCATATTTAGGATGTATAAATTTTATTGAATTAGCATGTAAAAAAAGTCTATTAAAATTTATTTTATTTTTTACTATTTTATCTAAATTTGTATCTCCATAAAGTTTATCAAATAATATTGGATGACCTGAATAACAAGTATGGGCTCGAATTTGATGTGTTCTTCCTGTCTTAGGAAAAATTGAAAGTAATGTTGTAGTAGTATATTGTTTTTTTATTTTAAAATAAGTTAATGAAGGTTTTCCAGTTTTATGAATAAACATTTTTTTTTGTTTATTTTTTAAATTAATTTGTAATAGAGGTTTTGATACTTTTTTTAAAGTATATGGCCAAAGTCCATGTACTAATGCAATATATTCTTTTTTTATTTTATTATTTCTTATTTGTTCATGCATTGAAATAAGAGAAGAACGTTTTTTTGCTAAAATTAATATTCCGGATGTATCTCGATCAATACGATGAACAAGATCAAGACATTTTTCTAATGGTCGAATTTTTCGAAAATATTCTATAATCCCAAAATTTAAACCACTTCCACCATGAACTGCAAGGCCAGAAGGTTTATTTATTATTAATAAATAATTATCTTCATAAAGTATGTTATTTAATTTTTTTTTTTGATTATTTTTAATATGAAAATTTTTTTTTTCTTTAAATGCGATTTTAATTGGTGGAATTTTTATATAATCTCCGATTTTAAGTTTATAATTTGGTTTAATTCTTTTTTTATTTATTCGAACTTGACCTATTCTAATAATACGATAAATCATACTTTTAGGTATATTATTAAATTTTTTTTTCAAAAAATTATCAATACGTTGATTTATCATATTTTCATTAATATATATAATAGATGTAGATAATTGTTTATATGTCATTAAAAAAATCTCTATTAATAAAGTAATTTTTTTAATTTTTATTAATTATAATATAATTAAATATATAAATATATTACTATCAATAATTAAATTTTTTTATAATTTTTAAATTATAAAAAGTAAATAATATTATTAATTAATTTTTAAATTATTTCATTAGTATTTTAAAATAATTTATTTTATATATATTTTAAATAAAACTCATAATGAATTAATAAAATATTAATTTTTTTAAAAATATATATTTCCTGTTGATGTATTTACTTATTTGTAAAAATAAGAGAGAAAAAGTTATAATGAAAAGAATGTTAATTAATGCAACTCAACAGGAAGAGTTGCGTGTAGCTCTTGTTGATGGTCAACGTTTATATGATCTTGATATAGAAAATACTGGATCGGAACAAAAAAAATCGAATATATACAAAGGAAGAATTACTCGAATAGAACCAAGTTTAAATGCTGTTTTTGTAGATTATGGTATGGAAAAACATGGTTTTTTACCTTTCAAGGAAATTTCTAAAAAATACTTTCTTAAAAAATATGATAATTTGAATTCAGAAATTAAAGATGTTTTGAAAGAAGGGCAAGAACTTATTGTTCAAATAAATAAAGAAGAAAGAGGAAAAAAAGGTGCAGCTTTAACAACTTTTATTAGTTTGGCAGGAAGTTATTTAGTATTAATGCCAAATAGTCCTAATATTACTGGTGTATCTAGAAGAATTGAAGGACATGATAGAAGCGAATTAAAAATGCTATTTTTATCTTTAAAATTTCCTAAAAATATGGGTTTAATTATTAGAACTGCAGGTTTTGGAAAATCTATAAAATCATTACAATGGGATTTATATCTGAGATTAAAGCATTGGGATGCTATTCAAAAAGCTGCATTAAAAAAATCTGCTCCATTTTTAATTCATCAGGAAAGTAATGTAATTTTTCGTGCATTTAGAGATTATTTACGGCAAGATATTGGTGAAATTTTAATTGATAATCCTAGAATATTTAATATAGCTCTTGAGCATATTTCAGCTTTAGGACGTCCAGATTTTATTAATAAAATAAAACTTTATACTGGAAATATTCCATTATTTAGTTATTACCAAATCGAATCTCAAATTAATTCTGCTTTTCAAAGAAAGGTACAATTACCATCAGGTGGTTCAATTATGGTAGATAGTACTGAAGCACTAACAGCTATTGATATTAATTCAGCTCGTTCTACCCAAGGTATAGATATTGAATCTACAGCTTTTAATACAAATTTAGAAGCGGTAGAAGAAATTTCAAGACAATTAAGACTTCGAGATTTAGGTGGATTAATAGTAATAGATTTTATAGATATGACACCTCTAAGTCATCAAAAAGCTGTTGAAAATAAATTACGTGAAATTGTACGTAAAGATAGAGCTCGAGTTCAAATTGGCAATATTTCTAGGTTTGGTTTATTAGAAATGTCAAGGCAAAGAGTTAGTACTTCTTTAGGTGATTCTAGTCATCATATTTGTCCTCGGTGTACTGGAACAGGTACCATTAGAGATAATGAATCTTTATCTTTATCAATTTTACGTTTAATCGAAGAAGAAGCATTAAAAGAAAATACATATGAAGTACACGCCATTGTACCTATAGAAATTGCTTGTTATTTATTAAATGAGAAGAGAGATGCAGTATACGCGATTGAAAAACGACAAGCAGGTGGAAAAACGATAATAGTACCTAATAAAAATATGAAAACTCCACATTATTTTGTTTCTAGAATCAGAAAAGGTGAAGAAATACCATCTATAAATGATTATTTTTATAGTATTAAGAAAAATAAAAATATAAAAAATATTAAACAAGATATTAAAGAAAAGAAAGTTCATTATAAACCATTTTTAAAAAATAAAAAATTATTTAATAATTATATTAATATTAATAATATACGTCAAAAAACTATTTTTAAAAAAAATCTTTATAATAATTTTTTTATTAAACTAATATCTTGGATAAAAAGAATATTTTTTTTAAAAAATACTTTTTTTAAGAAAAAAAAATTTTTTTTTAATAGAAATAAATTTAATCAAAAAAAATATCAGAATAATATTAATCAAAATAATATACCAATATCATCAATTCAAATTCAAGAAAAAAATAATATAATAAATAGATACAATTCAAATAATAAATTTAATTTATTTAATAAAAAAAAAGTTATTTTATTTAATTATTTGGAGATAATGAATGTTATTTATTATATTGAATTTTTGAAATTTTTTCAGTTAGATATATATAATCTAAGAAATAAATTTTTTTTAAAAAAAAAAATACCTTACAAAAATATTATTTTAAGTAAAAATTATATTTTTAAAAAGAGAAATAAAAATATTAAATCAAGTAAAAATAAAGATTCTTTTTTTATCTTTAATAAAATATTTAATATTTATAAATTAAAACACATTCAATTTTGCAAATTAATGATAAATCATATGATTTACTTAAAAAAAATAGAATTTAAAAAATTTAATTTTCAAAATTCTTTAAAAAAAATTAATGTTTTAAAAAAATATCATTATTTGTATAGAAAGAATAAAATAAGTAATTTTTATCCTAATAAAAATAATATAATTATTAAAAATAATGCATCAAAATATAATAAAACTAATATCATTAAAAAAAATATAAAAATTTTTGTTAATCAAGTGAAAAAAAAAATTAAACATAAAAATATTATTGAAGAAAGAAAAAAAAATAAATTAATTTTTAAAAATTGTTATATCTTACAATGTAATCAAAATAAACTTTTAAATAATTTAAAAAAAGAAAAACAAAACCAAATTTTTGAACCAATTACAAAAATTTATTCTAAGAATTTTCCTAATAAATACAAAAAAAAAGTAAAAAAAACTATTTTTACAATTCAACCAAATACAAAAAAAGTTTCTGCTGGAGCGCATTCTGCAAAAAATTATTCTTCTTCACCAGTTACTAAAATTAAAGAATTTTAAAAAAATTATGAATTATATATTTCATGTTATCTAAAAACATTTTTAATTTTTTTATATTAAGATATTATAGAAAAAATAAAAACTTACTTATTAAGTAAGTTTTTATTTTAGAAAATATTAATATATTAATTTTAAATTAACTATAACAATCTACAATATCATCAAAAATTTTTTCAGCCATTTTTAAGACTTTTACATTTGCAATATAACATTTTTGTTCATAACTTAAATTTTTATAATCTTCATTTATATCATCAGATATTGATAATTTTTTATTTTCTAATATTCTAATCATATTACGTTTAAAAGGCAGCCTTTCTTCAAGATCATTACATTTATAGGATATAGATTTTAAAAATTTTAAATAAGCTTGACTTAATGTATCTTTTTTATTTACTAATTTATCTTTATTTAAATTATATATAATAATTGCATTGTTTTTATTTTTTTGATCTTTATCATTTGTTGAAGACATCGCAAATGGAACATGTTCTATAATTAATAATTTTAATTCATTGAATATATCAGCATATGGTTGAATCATATAAACATTATTTTCATTCTCATTGCCTTCAATTTTAAATTCTATCCCATCAAAAGTAAGATATGTATTATTGTCTTTTTGGTATATATCTGGATCAACTATTGTTTGATCACGTAATCTTTTAACAATCCAATGGTTGTCCTTCATAGATATTATATAGTTAGTATCTTGTGCATCAGAAGTAGATACCCATTTAACAGATGTATATGGATGTGATGTATTTTTTGAACTAGATATAATTTTAGGTTGACTAATATAAAATATTTTTTTTCCAACACCACCTAATATATCATACCCTAAAGTATGATTTTCATTAATGCTATCAGCAAAATTTATAGTAAGTTGGCCAAGTTTATTTTTTGCATCTTTTAAATCTTTTTTTAGAAAATGAAAAAGTGCTCCTAGAGATGCACTAGGAACCATGTGTTCTATTTTTTTTATTATTTTTTCGTCATCATTCCAATATCCAATACTTATGTATTTATCATTTGTTTTTGATGTTAAAGCAATTAAATTTATTTTTCTATTATTATTTATTAGGTATATTCCATTTTTCAAATATACTTTAAAATTATTACTATCTTTTTCTACTGTAACACCTAGAATATTATTTAGTTCATCAACTAATCTATCTCTTTCATCAATGTATTTATATATACCATCAGGTATTTGTGCAACTGGAAAAAATTGAACATTGATATTTAAATCATAAATTTTATTAATTAAAATATTTGCTTGTTTTATTTTTTCTGATATACTATATTTAATATCATTTTCTAAAAAATTTAATTTTTCATCAAACATTTTTAATTCATATATAACTTTTTTTAAATTTTTTTCAATTTTTGCATCAAATATATGTATATTGTTTTTAACAATACTATCTTCTATAGAAGAATATAATTCATTTATTATATCATTAAAAACATGTACTTTTTCAACAAATAACTTTTCTAATTTTGAATATTCTTCAATTCGAGTTTCATCTTCTTGTATTCGTTCATTAGTTTTTCTTTTTTCTTCTTGAATAAAATTATTATATTCATCATATATACTTTCTACTTTTACTCCTGGATTAGCATTAGACTGATCTACATTGTTCTCAATTGCGATACGTTCTGATAGATCTTTATATTTTGGATGTAGAATTTTTTTTGTTCGATTATCAATTAATATTTTAATCGCATCAATATTAGCAATAGTAGAAGTTAATATAGAACTCATATAGATTTCCTTATGTAGAAAATTATTATTTATATATTTTATTATTTTGATCAATTTGTTGCAAAATAATATTTGATAAACCAAACCCTTTTTTAGATAATTCTTGTGAAATTTGTTCATCATATACTTCGGTATATAAATGACTTTGATTATTATCTAATAAACTATCATTATTTAATGATTTTCTCATACTTTTTAATAATATGTGAATAAAAATACTTTCAAATGCTTTAGCTGTTTCTAGTGCATATTTTCTAGAATTATTTTTTACTTGGTATTTTAATTCATTAATAAATTTTACATTATAGTTTTGTATATCTTTTAAATATAACTTATATTGCATTAAATAATCTCCAATTTAGCATGTAAGCAACCTGCATTTTTCATTGATTGAAGAATAGAGATCAATTCATCAGGTTGTGTTCCTAAAACATTTAATGTTTGTACAATATTATTTAAATTTTTATTATTAAGTGTTTCACTATTAATATAATTTTTATTATGAATATCCTTTAATAAATTTTTTTGATTATTTAAATTCGGATCTAAAATATTTAAATAATTTTTTTGATCTATTATTTTATGTATTATAATAGATAAGTTACGATGAGCAATTATACATGTTCCTAATTTTACTTCTTTATTAATAACAATAGAACCAGTTCGAGGATTAACTACTACTTTTGCTTCTTGAGAGGGTATAGAAATATCTATATCTTGAATATTAGAAAGCATATGAACTTGTATAGTATTATCAGGATAAGTATTTAATTGTACTGTTTTAGAGTTTATTGCTGTAGCTGTATCTGGATATCTCATATTAATCATATCACTAATTTTTTGTGCAGTGCTAAAATTTTCTTCATTTAGTTGAAGATTAATTATTTTTTGCTTTCCAAAATTAGTATTTATTTCTTTTTCAATTGTTGCACCATGATTAATCCGACCTGAATTAGTTTGATTAATTTTAAAAAAATTGCTTGTTTTTCCAAAATTGTTTCTTTCAGATATTAATACATTTCCTTGAGCAATTGCATAAATTTGATTATCAGTTCCTTTTAAAGGAGTCATTAATAATGTACCTCCTTTTAAACTTTTAGCATTGCCCATAGATGAAACTACTACATCTATTTGCTCTCCTGCATGACTAAATGGAGGTAGTTTTGCGGTAACTATTACTGCTGCTACATTTTTTAGATGCATATTAGTATTTGGCAACATAGTTACACCTAATTGAGATAACATATTATGTAATGATTGATTTGTAAATGGAGCTTGAGCAGATTGATCACCAGTTCCATCTAAACCCACTATCAAACCATAACCAATTAATTGATTATCTCTGATACCTTCAATACTAGTTAAGTCACGTATTTTTTCTGCATATGCAAAAGAACAAAAACTCATTAAAATATAAATAATAAATTTTAATAATGATATTATCTTTGACATAAAATACCTTATATATTTATTTTATTAATTTTATTTTAATATATTATATAAAAAATATATAATATTTTATTAATTAATCTTTTTAAGTTAATAAGTTTTAATTTTTATATTCAATTTGTCTCATAAGGGTTTTTTCTTGAATCCCTTATGAGTTTAAATGATATTTAGAATTAAAATTTTAATTATTAATATTAAATAGGGGAAATTTTTAGTAATAATCTTTGTAACCAACCAATTTTATGAGTTTCATTAATACGATTATTACTAATATATTCAATGCGTGTATCTGCAATTTGAGTTGATGCAATTAAATTATTTTTATTAATATTATGAGGATTTACTACTCCTGAAAAACGAATAAATTCTACCCCTTCATTAATAGCAACTTGTTTTTCACCAACTACTTGTAAATTACCATTTGGTAGTACTTTTTTAACAGTAACAGTCATTAATCCAGTAAATGTATTTTTAGCTGAATTACTTCCTTTTCCGTAGAAATCATTTTTTCCTAAACTATCGAATCCTGTTTTGCTATCATTAACATTAAATCCTAATATAGGATTTAATTGACCTGGCGTTATTGACATACCTAAACTAGATATACTGTTTCGACTCATATTAGAAAAAGAACTATTACTTGCGCTTATGTTTTCTTGTAATACAATAGTTATTATATCTCCAATATTATGAGATCGATGATCTTCAAACAATGGTTGATATCCATAGTTGATAGGTATATTTTCTTGGAATAAAGAACCATTTATAATTTTTGGGGAAACATCTGGTGCTATAGCTGTTGTTATTCCATTGATTAAAGGTGGATGATTTTCAATAGATGCACAACTTTGAATAGTTAATAAAGCAAGAATAGTTAAATAATATTTAATTTTATAACTAAATAACTTTACCACGGAAAAATAATCCTTAATAAAAAACTTTAGTATGTAAATTTTAAATTTATTTTTTCATATAAAGATAAATTTTTATAGTTGAGATAATTTTTGTAACATTTGATCTGAGGTATTTATAGATTTACTATTAATTTCATAAGCTCGTTGTGTTTGAATCATATTTACTAATTCCTCAGCTACATTAACATTCGATGTTTCTACATATCCTTGATATAATAATCCTGTACCATTTAAACCAGGTGTAGTTTCTATAGGAATACCAGAGGATTGAGTTTCTTCATATAAATTTTCACCTAAACTTGCTAATCCAGACTCATTAATAAATCCTGTTAAATTCAATTGTCCTATAGAAATTGGTTGTGTTTGACCTTGTATAATAACACTTATAACGCCATCTCGTGCTATATTAATGTTAGTTGAATTAGGTGGAATATTTATTTCAGGCATGACTATATATCCACTATTTGTTACTAGTTGTCCATTTTGATCTAATTGGAATGATCCATCTCTTGTATATACTGATTTTCCATTAGGTAATTTAACTTGAAAAAAACCTGATCCATTTATAGCTACATCTTTTGAAGAATCAGTTTTAGATAAATTTCCCTGACTATGAATTCTTTCTGTTGTTACTGGTCGAACTCCTGTTCCTATTTGTAATCCTGATGGAAGAATTGTATCAGCAGATGAATTTGTCCCAGCATCTCGTATTGTTTGATACATTAAATCTTCAAAAACTGCTTTAGATCGTTTAAAACCATTTGTGCTCACGTTAGCTAAATTATTAGAAATCACATTCATATTAATTTGTTGAGCATCTAGACCTGTTTTAGAAATCCATAAAGAAGGAATCATATTTTTGCTCCTTTAATTATTATTAATATTAAATAACTGATTTGCACGTTCAATATTCTGATCTTCTATAGATATCATTTTCATATTCATTTCAAATTGTCTTGCATTTGATATCATATCAACCATATTTTTAGATGCATTTACATTACTTATTTCTAGCATTTCTGGTTCGATACAAACGTCATTTTTATATGTTTGTATTATTTTGTTTTTTAAAAATTTTTTATTATTTTTTAAATAAAATAATCCATTTTTTTTTATAAAATCTTTTTTTGGAAAACGTACTAATTTTATCGACCCTATTTCTACTTCAGAAATTTTATTTGATTGATTTTTTATTACTTTAATAACACCGTTTGGTGATATTTTTATATTATCTTTATTAGATACTTTAATATCACTTTGATTACTTATAATCTTATAATTTTGAACAGTAAGTTCGCCTTTTTCGTTAATTTTTAGATGTCCATTTTTTGTATATGCTTCATCTCCATTATGATCATATATTGCTAGCCAACCATCATTTTTTATAATAAAATCTAATTTTCTTTGTGTATTAATTAGAAGTCCTGGTTCAAAATTATAATATTGTTTTATTTTAACTTTTTTTAAATTTTTATCTTTAATTATAAGATTAAATGTTTCTTTAAAACCAGTTGTGGATATATTTGATAAATTATTTGCAATTACATTTTGATTTTCTAATAGCTGAATTGCAGCTTGCATTGATTGATATATGGAATTTTCCATTACAATACCTAAAGTAATATTTTAAGTTATTTTAAATTAACTAATGTATTAATAATTTTATCTTCAGTTTTTAAAGCTTGCGCATTAGATTGATAGTTTCTCTGTGCTACAATCATATTAATTAATTCTTTATTTAAATCGACATTTGAAGATTCTAAAGTTTTTGAAATTAATACGCCAAATCCTTTGTCTCCTGCAATTCCAATATTTTCATTTCCAGATTCCTGAGTAGCTGACCAAACATTTCCACTTTCTGGTTTTAATTTTTCTGGATTAATAAATTTAGATAAAAATATCTGTCCAATTTTCTCTACTTGTTGATTTGTATATTGACCAATAATTTCACCATTATTAGAAATTTCAAAAGATTTTAAAAGACCTTTTTCATATCCATCTTGAGAAAGATGTATTGAATTGATATTATTTTTTGCTTTTTTAAGAACACATTCTATATTTAAAGTAATATTTTTCAGATCTTTTGATGTTAATTTTATATTTGAGTTCGAGATCAACATACCTTCTTTATTAAACTTTAGTGGAATTTTTTCATTTATATCTTCATTATTAGGGTTTCTTGATTTAATATTTAATTCCCAATCATTTTTATTTTGATTGATGGAAAAACTTATATTTTTAGGTTTTCCATATTTATCATAAATAAGAATATGATTATTTTCTTCATTTGGTATTTCATCATCAGAATCTGTTATACTATTGGTAGATTCAGAATTTTCAAATATATCTGCATTTAATTTTATCACATTTGTTGATTTAGGTTGAAGAATTTCAGCTTTTTTTAAGTTAATTGGTTCTAATTTAGATATATTATTTAAATTATTTTTTAAATCAAATTGATTTTGACCAGTTAAATACATGCCTTCCATATTAATAATATTTTTATCTTTATCTAAAATAAATTGCCCATTTCTTGTGTAGTAAACTTGTCCTTTTGGATTTAATATTCTAAAAAAACCATCTTGTACAATTCCTAAATCTAAATCTCTCCCAGTTTGTATTAAAACTCCATTGTTAAAATTTTGTCTTGTATTAGAAACACCAACACCTGATCTAATCAGTTGATTAGAATATAGTGAACTTGATATTATATCAAAAAATAAAACACTACTAGATTTAAATCCAATAGTAGAAGCATTTGCTATATTATTAGATACAACATCTATATTATGACTATTGGACATTAATCCATTGATTGCTTCCACTGTTGACATATTTTTTATTCCTTAGTAGTAAAATATCTTAAAATTATTTTTTATAAATAAATTTTTTTATTTTAAAATTTTACGAATTTTTGATAATGTTGTAGTCCCCATAGCGCCTAGATCTATTATAGGATCTCTACTATAAGATGTAATAATACTATGTACTTTTGCTGTGCATAAAACTTGAACAGGAACATTCATATCTTTATTTTTAGCTGTTACACTAACATTATATTTTCCAGTTAAAACTTTATTTTCATCTAAATCTAAACCATTCCATACAAAACTATATACTCCAGGTTTTGAGTTTTTCATATTTTTTACATATATAACTCTATCATTTTCGTCTAATATTTTAATTTCAACTGATGTTGCGTGACTGATTAAATCTATACCAAATTCTGTTTTTGTATCTTTAGTATGTACAATTTGTGAACTAGGTATCATAACTCGATGCCCAATTAATGAAGATATTTGTATACTTTGATTTTGATTAATTTTATTTGAAAAATTTCCTACTGTATTATTTAATTTTTCAATTCCAGTTGCTGTATTAATTTGAGCTAATTGTGATGTTAATTCAGTATTCTTGATCGGATCAGTAGGATCTTGGTTTTTAATTTGTGCTATTAAAAGACTTAAAAAATTATTTTGTAAATCTAATGGATTTTCAACATTATTTAAATTACTGATATTCTGATTAATAATATTATTATTTATAGAAGAATTAATATCAATATTACTCATTTTATATTTTATTCTCCAATTGATAATGTTTTAATAATCATATTTTTGGCAGTTTTTAATACTTCTATATTAGCCTGATAAGCTCTTGATGCAGAAATATGATTTATTGTTTCTGTAATTGGATTTACATTTGATTTTAAAATATATCCGCTTGAATTAGATAAAGGATTATTAGGTTCAAATACCATTTGCATTGGAGTTTTATCATTACTTATGAAAGCAACTTTTACACCTCCTATTCCTGTTTTATTTGAATTACATGATTTTAAAATTACTCTTTTTGCGATATATGGATAATATTTTCCATTTTTATATATTATACTTTCTGAATTAGCTAAATTTGTAGCAATAATATTTATTTTTTCTGCCTGTGCGCTCATAGCTGAACCAGAAATATCAATTATATTAAATAATGACATAATTTTATCCTTTAATTACACGTATTATATTTTTAATTTCATTTTTTATGAAGACTAAGTTTTCTTCATATTTTAAAGTATTTTTTAAAAATTCTATTCGTTCACGATTCATATCTACTGTATTTCCATTTTCTTTAATAATATTGGTGTTAACAGGTTTTACTTTCAATTGAAAAAAATTTTTTTCCTTTGGTGTTAAATGATTTTTTGAAGTTTTTTGTAAAAAAATTTTAGAAAAATGAGAATTATTTTTTTTTAATATTTTTTTAAATATATCTTTAAATTTAATATCCATAGCTTTATATTTAGGTGTTTCAGAATTAGCTATATTAGAAGATAAAACTTCTTGTCTCTTGGAGTATAAATTTAATAAATTTTGATGTAAATTAAACATTTTATTTATTTTATTAAACATATATATATCCTTTTATTATAAAAATCAATCTTGATGTATTTTAATTTTTTTTAATTATAGAAAAGTTTTTAATTTTAAAAAATTATTTTTTATATTATTAAAAAGATAAATGTTATTCAAAAAATTCATTATAAAGTATTTTCAGATTAAATATTTAATAGTTTTGAAATAATTAAAAATTAAATATATTTAAAATATTATTTAAAATTATATATTATATTTTATTGATATGAAAAAATTTTTTAATTTATTATTATTTTTTTAATTTAAGGAAAAAAATGAAGTTAATAAAAATATTTTTTATTTCATTATTATTTTTTTCTTTTAATATTTATGCTGATGATTTAATTAATCGTTTAAATAAGTTATTTAAAGAAGAATATACTCTTAATATAAATAATTTTGAAATAATACTTAGAACTCCATTAATAAAAAATAAAACTTGTAAAAATCCAAATTTTTTATTACCAGGAAATTTTAATCATTTTGGTTTATTTGATATTTTATACATTTGCGGAGAACAACATCAACATTTAAAAGTAGAGTTACAAATGAAAGGGGAATATATTGTAGCATGTAAAAAAATTCCTAGAGGTACAAAAATTAGTGATTCAGATTTAAAAGTTATTACAGGTCGGTTAGATAATTTACCAAATGGTACTTATTTACATAAAAAAGATGTTATAAATAAAGTAAATATACGTGATATTTTACCTTTTCAACCAATTACTTCTTTTATGACACATGTTTTTTGGTTAGTTAAAGCCAATGATCAAGTTACAGTGAAAATTAAAGGAAAAAATTTTGAAATTATTACTTTTGGAAAAGCTTTAAGTAATGGAGGTGCTCAAGAAAATATACGTGTTCAAATTAAAAGTGGAAAAATTATTACTGGAAAAATTAATAAAAATAGAGAAGTAATTATGGAAAGGTAACATCTATTATTTAAACTTAATATTATTTAATATTAAATTTTTAAAACAAATTTAATGATATTTTAAGGTAATAAAAAAAATGAAAGAATTAATTAATGTTTTAATAGAGATAAATGATATATTAGTTTTATTAGAAAAAATAATTGATGAAGAATATTTGAATTTATTAAAAGAAAAAAATATAAAACAACTTCTTTTAATTACAAAACAGAAAAAAAAATTATTGAATAAATTAGCTTATTTAAAAGAAAAGAAAATATGTTTTGAAAATAAATATAATATTTATCAACCTTATTTAAAGTTTTTTCATTTAAATTCTTATCATAATAAAATATTAAAAAAATGTATTATTTTAAACCAGAAAAATCTAAAAAATAAAAAAATTACAAAGAATAAATTTTATTTAAATCAAAAATTTTTAAATCTTTACAAATATTATAAAAAAGATAACATTTACAATGTTAAATAATTTTTAAATAACTAAAATTTATAAAATAGACCACTGTAATACTTTATTAGATAAAAATGGAATAATAAAATTTTTACCAATAGTGATTTTTGATGGAACTTTAAAAGGTTTTTTTACTAATGTTATAATTTCTTTATTAATTGGTAAATTATAAAAATTTGGCCCATTTTTCGAACAAAAATCTTCGAAATATTTTAATGCATTCATTTCTTCAAAAACAGAAACATAACATAATAAAGATGATGGTGCATTAAATATTCCAGCACATCCAATTGAATTAATTTTATTTTTATAAAAATGAGGGGCGCTATCACTTCCTAAAAAAAAATTTTTATTTCCATTAGATATAGCTTTTCTTAAAGCAATTTGATGCGTATTTCTTTTTAAAATTGGTAAACAATATAAATTTGGATGAATACCACCAAAAAACATATTATTTCGATTTAACATTAAATGATGAGGAGTAATAGTTCCTGCTAAATATGGTGAATTGTTTTCTTCAATATAAGATACTGATTCTTTTGTGGTAATGTGTTCTAGTATTATTTTTAATTCTGGAAATTTTTTACGTAATGGTTCTAATATATTATCAATAAATTTAGATTCTCTATCATAAATATCAATATTGGGATTATTTTCTTCTCCATGAATTAATAACGGCATTTTTATTTTTTGCATAAATTCTAATATATGAAAAATATCATTAATTTTATTAATACCAGTATTTGCATTAGTTGTTGAATTATTTAAATATAATTTTGACCCTATAAATATTTTTTTTAAAAAACCATATTTTAGTTCTTTTAAAGAAGTCTCTTTTGTCAAATAACAAATCATTAATGGCTGAAATTTTTTATTTAATTTGCATGATTGTATAATTTTTGATCTATAAGAGAGTGCTTTTTTACAATCTATAATAGGTTCTTTTAGGTTAGGCATAATTATAGCACGTTGATAAAACATTTCAGTATATGGTAAAACTTTTTTTAAAATCTTATTTTCTCTTATATGAACATGCCAATCATCAGGTTTAATAATTTTTATTTTTTTAAAATTTGACATCATTTATATATTTTATTTTTATAAATTTAATAAATATTTTATAATAATTTATAGCATATTAAATATTTTGCAAGCAAAAAAATTTTTAATATTTAATTTTTTTAAGTTAATTTAAGATGAATTTTTTAAAAACTTTTTTTTCTTTAAGTTTTACAACATTAATATCACGCATATTAGGTTTTTTAAGAGATTTAACAATTGCTCATATTTTTGGAGTATCTATTTATACCGATGCTTTTTTTATAGCTTTTAAAATACCAAATTTATTGCGTCGATTGTTTTTTGAAGGAGCTTTTTATCAAGCTTTTATTCCTATTTTAATATATTATAAATCAAATAAAAAAACAAAAAAAATACAAGATTTTATTTCGTCTATATCAGGTTTAATTTTTATTATATTATTTATTTTAATAATATTAGGTATAATATTTTCAGATTATTTAATTAAAATTAGCGCTCCGGGTTTTATTAAAATATCTGATCAATTTGAATTGTCTTGTATTTTATTAAAAATCATGTTTCCTTATCTTTTATTAGTTTCTTTATCTTCATTATATTCTTCTATTTTAAATAGTTGGAACTATTTTTCTATTCCTGCATTTTCTTCAAGTATTTTAAATTGTACTATAATTTTTTTTTCCATTTGTTTTAATGATTATTTTCAACCTTCAATTATTATATTAGCTTGGGCAGTTATTATAAGTGGTTTACTTCAATTAATATATCAGTTTCCATATTTATTAAAAATAAATATGTTAGTTTTTCCTCGTATTAATTTAAAAAATTCTGGTCTTATAAAAGTTATAAAAAAAATAGGTCCATCTCTTTTAGGATCTACTGCAAATCAAATATCTTTAATTTTAAATAGTATATTTAGTTCATTATTGAATACAGGTTCTATATCTTGGATGTATTATGCTGATAGATTAGTTGAGTTTCCGATTGGTATATTAGGAGTTTCTTTAAGTACAATTTTATTTACATCATTATCAAAAAGTTATTCTAAAAATAATATGATAGAATTTAATAAATTAATTAATTTAGGTTTTAAAATTGGATTAATTATATCTTTACCTATTTCGGTAATTTTATTTATTCTTTCTAAACCATTAATTGAAATTTTATTTAAATATGGAAAATTTACAAATTTTGATGTGTTAATGACGCAAAAAGCATTAGAATTATATTCTATTGGATTAGTTTCTTTTATTTTAATTAAAATTTTATCTTCAGCTTTTTATGCATCTCAAAAAGTAAATATTCCAATGAAAATTTCACTTTTTACTTTATTAATATTACAAATATTAAATCCATGTTTAATTTTTTATTATCAGCATGCAGGTTTAGCATTATCTTTTAGTATATCTGGATGGATAAATTTATTTCTTATCTTTTGGATACTACACCAAAAAAAAATGATTAGTTTAAATTTTAATATATTTATTTTTATTTTTCGTTTATTCATTGCTTTATCTTGTATGACATTAACCTTAATTTTTATGTTATATTTTATACCTTTACATAATATTAATTCTTTTTTTACTAAAATAGTGTCTTTATTTACAATTTTATTTACTATTGGGATAGTTTATTTAATTAGTTTGTATTTTTTAAAAATATCATTTATAAATGATATTTATAGTATTAAAAATAGTAAAAAAAATTGAAATAATTAAATCAGTAGTTGAGTACTAATCTAATTAAATTAAAATTTGTACAAAATCATTTACATAATTATATTTATATTATTTATTATAATAGTAAGGTATATTATATTTAAGACGTGAATTTTTTTAATTTATTCAACATAAATTACATGGAGTTTTAAAATGAAAAAACGAGTTTCTGCTATTCTATTTGTTATATTAAGCCTAGCAAGTAGTGTTCAAGCAAAAAATTACGAGGGATGGTATTTAGGTGCTAAAATGGGATGGTCTCATTTTAATCTTTTAGAACATAAAAAAACACTATCATTAAAATCAAAAAATAATGAAACCAAAGATTCTAAAAGTGCTGATGCACCTGTTTTAGGTTTATTTTTAGGATATGATTTTAATTCATATTTTGGCTTAGAAATTGAAAATGATACAACTGGATTTTATCCGCATTTAATGTTTCAAAAATTAAACGAAAATACACAAGCTAATAATATTCAAATTTCGACAAAATTATCATATCCTATCACAGATGATTTTCGAATATACACCCGATTAGGAGGTATGATGTTTTGGGAGAATTTAACTTCTAAAGATGATTTAAAAAATGTTTTTACTAAAAATAGTTTAATATTTCCAAGTATTTCACTAGGTGCAGAATATATCTTAAATAATCAATTTATTACAAGGTTTGACTATACATTAAAAAGTACTGTTGAAGAAATTATGAATTTATCTAAACCAAATTTAGGTGATGCAGTTTTATCTTTTGGATGGAAATTTGGAAATTTTGATAATGATGTTTTTTCATCATATTCTCCAGAAACATCTAATAAACAATATGTTGCACTAAACGAAAATATTAATTTTCCTTTTAATAGCACAGAATTAAGACCTATATTTTATGATAAATTAAAAAAAATCGATACTGAAATCAATAATATTAAATCAAAAAATATTTATATTACACTTTCAGGCCATACAGATAGAATAGGGAATAAAGAATATAATCAAAAATTATCTGAAGATCGTGCATATAGTATTAAAAATTATTTTACTTCTCACGGAATTTCTGAAGATAAAATTACAATACAAGGAATGGGTAATCAATATCCCTTAACTGATCAAATATGCAAGGGTATAGAGAGTAGATCATTATTAATTAGTTGTTTAGCACCTGATCGTCGTGTTGAAATCGAAGTAACTGCTGATCAATAAAATTTTAGATTATTTTAATAAATATTTAAAAAAATTTAATTTATATTGTTATTTTCGGAGAGAGAGAGATTCGAACTCTCGGATGATTTCTCATCGGCGGTTTTCAAGACCGCTGCCTTAAACCACTCGGCCACCTCTCCATTAGATTATATAAACATTTATCATAGTAAAACATTCTATCATTGAATGTAAAGATAATTTTTTATTTATTTAAATTTTTAAGTTTAAATATAGTTTATTAATTAAATTTTATTTGTAATTTTTGTTTTTTTTTTTTATAATAGAATTTAAAGGCGTGTTGACAGATTGGATATGTAGCGGACTGCAAATCCGTATAACCCGGTTCGATTCCGGGACACGCCTGTAAAATGCCCGGATGGTGAAATTGGTAGACACAAGGGACTTAAAATCCCTCGGCTTTAAAAGCTTTGCGGGTTCAAGTCCCGCTCCGGGTATAAAAAAATACTTATCGTAAAAAAGATTGATATACTGTATAGAAATTTGTTTTTTCGATGATATTATATTTATTAAAAGTATTTTTTAAGATAAATTTACAATTAAAAAAATTATTCACAACAAATCTTAGCTCCCCTCCTATCTTTAAATATTTTATAGAATTTGTTATAATATCTTTAATAACATAAAAATCAATTTTTAAATCATTATGAAAAGGCGGATTAGATATAATTAAATCAAATTTATTATTTATATTAGAATAGGTATTACTAAATAAAATTTTTCCCTTAAAATTATTAGTACTTAAAGTTGATTGACTAGATATTATTGCAGATATTTTATTATCTATCATAGTTAGAAAAGAATTTGGAGACTTATTTAATATACACGCAGATAAAAATCCTGAACCACAACCAATATCAAGTATTTCTCCATTAACTTGCTTATTAATACTACAAGCAAGTAATTTACTTCCTGTATCTATTTTTTTATAACCAAAAACACCAGGTAAAGTTTTAATAAATAAATTTTCCCAAGTATGTGTTTTAAAATAATTTTTTAATACAAATGTTGTATTATTTTTAATGATTCCTGAAAATAAAATAGAATGTTTTGCATTTTCTAGTTTTTTTAATATAACCCATTTTTTTAATATTTTTATTGCGTTTTTTACTCCACTAGAATTGTTTCCAACAATAAAAATTTCATCATTAATAGAAAAACAAGATAATAAGTTATATAATTGAAATTTAGCTTCTAATTTATTTTTAGGCCAATAATATATAAGAGCATTGTAATTTTTAATATTTTTTTTAGAAACGATTAAATTTTCATATAAGTAAATTTTTTTATAGTTTTTTATGACTTCATGAAAAAAAATATTTTTTACAGTAATATGAATTCCTGTTTTTATACTTGGTAAGTATACTGGCAAATGATCTTGTATATTTCCTGAAAAAAAAATTTTTTTATATTTAAAAATTTTTTTATAACGTAGTATTAATTGACTATTTTGAGAAAACAACAAAATTTTAATTTTCCTTATAATTAATATAAAAAAATATATAATAATTTTATATATTTAAATATCAAGGTTTTGAATATTATAAAAAATAGAAATTGTTATAAAATAATATTTATATTATAATTTTAATTAAATTTAATGTTTAATTTTAAATAAAACACAATATGTACACTTAAAATGCATATAAACATATTATTGAGCTATATATATGCAAAAAAAGCCTATTGAAATAAAAGGTAGTAATTTTACATTATTAGTATTATACCTAAAAGATAATAATATAGATTTAATTAATAAGTCATTATATAAAAAAATTAAAGAATATCCTCAATTTTTTAAAAATGCACCTATTATTCTTAATGTGTCAAATTTATTATTAGATCAAATGAATTGGAGTAAAATAAAAGATGTTGTAATTTCACATGGTTTTTTTATTGTTGGAGTAACTGGTTGTAAAGATGAATATATTAAAAAAATAGTTATTAATTCTGGTTTACCTATTTTACTAGAAGGAAAAAAAATAGAAAATCTTAAAAAAGATATAAATGAAAATATTAGTACTTTTTATAAAGTACATAATTTTAAAAATATTAAAGTTAATAAAAAAATAAAAAAAATAGAAAAAACTCATATTATTAATAAACCTGTTCGCTCAGGTCAAAAAATATATGCTAAATATTCTGATTTAATAGTAATAAATAATGTAAGTGCTGGAGCAGAATTAGTTGCTGATGGGAATATTCATATTTATGGATCTTTACGTGGTCGAGTACTTGCAGGTGCTAACGGTGATATTAAAAGTAATATATTTTGTACAGCTTTATTTGCTGAATTATTATCAATATCTGGTAAATATTGGTTATCAGATCAAATACCATTAGAATTTATTGGAAAATCAGCTCAAATTTATTTAAATAATAAAGTTTTAACTATAAATTCTCTTAATTAAGTGTATTTTTAGGAACTTTTTATATGACACGGATTATTGTAGTTACTTCAGGGAAGGGGGGGGTAGGTAAAACTACTTCAAGCGCTGCTATTGCAACTGGTTTAGCAAGAAAAGGAAAAAAAACTGTTGTTATAGATTTTGATATAGGCTTAAGAAATTTAGATTTAATTATGGGCTGTGAACGCAGAGTAGTATATGATTTTGTTAATGTTATTCAAGGTGAAGCTAAAATTAATCAAGCTTTAATTAAAGATAAACAAACAAAAAATTTGTTTATTTTACCAGCATCTCAAACTCGAGATAAAGATGCTCTTACATATTCAGGTGTAGAAAAAGTTTTAAATGAACTAATAAAAATGAGTTTTGATTTTATTATTTGTGATTCACCCGCTGGAATTGAAAAAGGAGCTATTTTATCTATATATTTTGCAGATGAAGCAATTATTACTACAAATCCAGAAGTTTCTTCAGTCCGAGATTCTGATCGAATATTAGGAATTATATCATCAAAATCAAAAAGATCGGAACAGAATAATACACCTATAAAAGAATATCTTTTATTAACACGTTATAATCCAACACGTGTTAAATATGGTGAAATGTTAAGCATGAATGATGTTTTAGATATACTTCGTATTCCAATTATTGGTGTAATTCCTGAAGATACTTCTGTATTACGCGCATCGAATCAAGGGGAATCTGTAATTTTAGATAACACATCCAATGCAGGACATGCTTATTTTGATACAGTAAATAGATTATTAGGTGAAAATCATAAATTTCGTTTTATTGAAGAAGAAAAAAAGGGATTTTTACGACGTTTATTCGGGAGATAGACATGGCTTTATTAGATTTTTTTTTATCCCGGAACAAAAATACTGCTAATGTAGCTAAAAAAAGATTACAAATTATTGTTGCAGAACAAAGAAAGTTTAAAAATGCACCAGATTATTTTCCACAATTACAACGTGAAATACTTTCTGTAATTTGTAAATATGTAAATATTGATCCTAATATGGTTACAATACAACTAGAGCAAAAAAATGAAGAAATTTCCATATTAGAACTAAATATTGTTTTACCAGATTAACTATTATAAATAATTATATAGAAATGAAAAATCATTAATTAAATTTAATTTATATAAAATAATATCATCAATACTGAAGTATTTTTAGTATTTCAGTATTGACATTTTTTAATATTTAAAATATATCATTTAAATACTCAGAATTAACTTGTGTTGCATATAAAAAGTTATTATGTTTGATATTAAATAAAGCCAATGGAATTATATCTTTTGCATTAGGAAATATAGTTTTTGCTTTTTTTGTTTTTAAAAAATTTAAAGATTTTTTTTTATTCCATTCACTATTAACTATAATCCAATCTTCTTTAAAAAGGTGTATTTTTTTATTAATTTCATTTATATTTATTAAAGATTCTGTTTTTTCCCCAGACCATAATAATTTATTATTTTTAATATATTCAGCCCAATATACTTTATTTAAACCAGCATAAATTATAATTAGTATTTTTTTTTTTATATTTTCTCCATACTTTTTGTGCTATAATAGAAAAAGTTGAAATTCCTAAAATAGGAATTTTTAAAGTTAAAGATAAACTTTGAGCAATTCCTGTAGCAATTCTTAATCCAGTAAAATAACCAGGTCCTTTTGAAAAAGTTACATATTCAATTTCTTTTAATTTTGTATTAGATAAAATTAATATTTTCTTAATCATTGGTAATATTTTAATAGTATGTTTTTCTTTAGATTTATTTAGTAATGAATATATTTTTTTATTTTTATATATAGCAATTGAACAATAATTTATTGAAGCATCAATTGCTAAAATTATATTAGACATAATTTTTTCTCAATATTTAAATTAAATTTATTTTTATAATAAATATATTTTTAGAAAAATATATTTTTAATTTATATTTGAATTCTTAATAATTCTAACTAAATCAATACGATATTCTGTTGCTTTTACTATATAAAATGAAAAAGAATTAATATTAATTGTTTCACCTTGAGTAGGTAATTGACCATTTTGTGCTATTAATAATCCTCCTAAAGAAGCACAATCATCTTCTTTAATTAATTCCTTTGTATTAAGTAATTGTTGTAATGAATGTAAATCTGTTTCACCTTTAACTAACCAACTATTTTGTTCTTTAATGATATTAGGTGTTTCATCTGCATCAGGAAATTCCCCAGCTATAGCTTCTAAAACATCTAATGGCGTGATTAAACCTTGAACAACACCAAATTCATTACTTACAATTACAAAACTACCTTGGGCTCGACGGAGAACACCTAATAAATTAATAGGATCAAGAGTATCTGGTATAATAATAGGTGGTATTTGAGAAGAAAATTGATATACATCTTGATTTTTTTCGATAGCAACTAAAAGTTCTTTAGCTCTTACAATACCAATAATTTCATCTAGTTCACCTTTACAAACTGGAAATAAACTATGCGGTGTATCTAATAATTGTTTTCTAATTTCATTGATATTATTTTCTGTATTAACCCAAGATATATTACTTCTAGGAGTCATAATACTTTTAATTGATCGACCTGCCAATGTTAAAACTCCATTAATCATATATTTTTCTTCATCTTTAAACATTTCTGTTTCTACTGATGGTACAATTGATACCTTTTGAGTATTATTTATTTTAGTTTTTTTTATATTAATATTTTTATTTTTTTCTCTTATCATTAAACGCAAAATTGCTTCTGCAGCTCTCTGTCGCATAGGTTTTCGAGATTGATTTTTCATAAAATTATGACGAGCTATTTGATTAAAGATCTCAATTAAAATAGAAAAACCTATTGCAGCATATAAATATCCTTTTGGAATATAAAATTTTAATGATTCTGCAACTAAATTAAAACCTATCATTAATAAAAAACTTAGGCATAAAACTACAACAGTTTGATGTAAATTAATAAAATTGGTTAATGCTTTTGATGCTAATAACATAATTATTGCAGCTAATATTACTGCAATCATCATAATTAACAGTTGATTCACCATACCTACAGCTGTAATAATTGCATCTAATGAAAAAACTGCATCTAATATAACAATCTGGATAACTACTGCCCAAAAACTAGCATAGTTTTTGTTTTCTGTATTTTCATGATCTTCATCATTTTCTAATCTTTCATGTAGTTCAATTGTAGCTTTAAATAATAAAAATAAACCGCCAATTAATAAAATTAAATCACGAATTGATAAATCAAAAAATTTACTACTAAAAATTGGAGTAGTTAAAGTTACAACCCAGGAAATTAATGATAATAATGCTAATCGCATAATTAATGCTAAACTTAAACCAATTATACGTGCTTTATCTCTTTGTTCAGGAGGTAATTTTTCTGATAAAATTGCTACAAATATTAAATTATCAATCCCTAGCACTACTTCTAAAACTACAAGTGTTAATAAGCCGGCCCAAATTGACGGTTCTAAAAAAAAATCCATCAGAAAAACTCCGTAAAAAAAAATAGGACAGCGTAGTATTTAATTTATCTACAATATAGTATAATTAATATTATATATTTTATTTAAAAATCTTGTTTTATTTTTTTTAAGAAGATTAAAAATAATCTAGATATATATTCGAATGAATAGATTAAAAGAATTTATTTATATTTAATATATTAAAAATATTAGAATTTAATTTAAATTTTTTAATATTTTTTATTTTTTAAATAAAAAATTTTCTGTAACTTTTAAAATATATAAATATATTTTTTATTTTTTCTCTTAATAGATATTTTTTCTACTAAGAGAAATTTTTATATTATTTTTAATTTTTACATATATTTTTTATTATTTAAAGCTTGTATTCTTTTATCTAAAGAGGGATGAGATGCAAATAATTCGATAATTTTATTAGATCTTCCATGAATGCAAAATGTCATAATACTATCAGGTTCTTGTGGTTTAGAGCTTAATTTTAATCGATTTAACGCAGCAATCATTTTTTTATTACCTACTAATTTTGCAGAACTAGCATCAGCATAAAATTCTCGATGTCTAGAAAACCACATAGTTATAATACTTGCCAGAACTCCAAAAATTATTTCTAAAAATGTAGAAATTATAAAATAAGTAAATGAATTTTTTTCATTTTCATTATTTTCTTCTCGATTATTTAATAAAAGATTATTTAATATTTGTGAAACAATACGAGATATAAATATAACAAATGTATTTACAACACCTTGTATTAAACTCATTGTAATCATATCACCATTAGAAATATGACTAATTTCATGAGCCAAAACTGCTTCTGCTTCATCTTTAGTCATATTCTCTAATAATCCTGTAGATACTGCAACTAATGCTGAATTACGCCTGCAACCTGTTGCAAAAGCATTAATATCAGCAGAATCATATATGGCAATTTGAGGTGTTTTTATACCTTTTTTAAAAGCTTGTTGTTTAATAGTTGATATTAACCAATTTTCTATATCATTATTAGGGAAATTAATAATCCTACCATTAACAGAACGTAATGCAATCCATTTTGATATAAGCAGTGAAACAAGAGATCCACTAAAGCCAAATAAACTAGAAATAATTAAAATACCATAAATACTATCCGAATTAATTCCTGTTAATGTTAAAATTAAAGCAAATGTTGATGTAACTGCTAAATTAGTTAATAAGAAAAGAATGATACGTATCATAAGATATTATCTTCCTCAATGAAAAAATAATATATTAAATAATATAAATAAAAGTATTAATTTTAGATGAAAATTATTTTAACTTAACATGATTATCTTTATGAAGTCAATACAGATCAAGTATTTATAATTAGTTTAAATCAAATTTATTCCAATATCTTCCGTCTTGAATAAGCATTTGATCTGATATTTTTGGTCCTGATGTCCCTGGTTTATATAATTGAAGTGTATTTTTTTTTGTTATTTTCCAAGCATTAATAATTGGATCTATCCATTTCCATGCTGTTTCTATTTCTTCACGAGATACAAATAAAGATTGCACTCCTTTCATACTTTCTAATAAAAGCCTTTCATAAGCATCAATTTTATTTTCATTATTTTTATTAAAATAATTTGATTTAATTCTATTATCTTCTAATTGATATATTTCATATAATCCTGGTAATTTTTTTAATAAATCTATTTTTATATTTTCATTTGGTTCTAATTGTAAAATTAATTTATTCAAAGGTAAGTTTTTATTATATTTTGAAAATAAATTTACAGGTGTTTTTTTAAAAAAAATTACTATTTCTGAATATTTATGTGCTAATCTTTTTCCTGTTCTTAAATAAAAAGGAACACCATGCCATTTTTTATTTTCAATTTCTACTTTAATAGATACAAATGTTTCAGTTTCGCTTGTTTTATTTGTATTGTTTTCCTCTAAATACGAAGGAATTTTTCTACCATTAATATTTCCAGATGTATATTGTCCTCGAACAGTTTTAGTATTTATATTATTTATGTCAATAGTTTTAAGATTTTTTAATATTTTAATTTTTTCATTTTGAATACTTTTTGGTTGAATATTTTTTGGAGGATCCATAGCAATAATTGTTAATATTTGTAACAGATGGTTTTGTACCATATCCCTTGTTTGTCCTATTTGATTGAAATAATTCCATCTACCTTCAATACCTACTTCTTCAGATACAGTAATTTGAACATGATCAATAATTTTGTAATTCCAATTATGAAAAAATAATGAATTTGAAAAACGCAATGATAATATATTTAATATTGATTCTTTTCCTAAATAATGATCAATTCTAAAAATTTGTGATTCTAAAAAATATTTAGACATTTGATTATTAATTTTTTCACATGTATAAAAACATGTACCTATTGGTTTTTCTATTATTATTCTTGATGGTAATATATTTAAATTTATTTTTCCTAATCCTTTGAAAATAGCATTAAAATTATTAGGAGGTACAGCACAATAGTAAATATTTATATTTTTTGTTTGATCTAGAATTTTTTTTAATTCAATAAAGCATAATTCTTCATTTACATCTATATTGATAAAATGTAAACGAACACTTAATTGTTTCCAAATATTTTCATTAAAATTTTCATTTAAAAATTCTTTAATAGATTTTTTTACTATTTTTTTATATTCTTCTTTATTCCAATTAGCTCTAGCAGCTCCAATTATACGCGTATTAGGATGTATTTTTTTAAATTTTTCTAGTTTATATAATGCAGGTAGTAATTTTCTTCTAGATAAGTCACCTTTTGTTCCAAAAATAACTAAATCGCAAGATTGAGTAGTTTCTTTAAACATAAAATTTCTCTTTTTTATAATATAAAATTTTTTAATATTTTAAAAATATAAATAAATTTAAATAAAATTATTTGTTAGAATAAATATTGTTTAAGATTTTTTATTTAATATAGGGTATTATTAAATATAATTATTTTTATCAATGTTACTAAATAAATAACTAAATATAAATGAATATTTTATTTTCAATTATTTTTCTTCATGAAATTAAATTAAATAAAATAATATATTTAATTTTTTAATTATTATATTTTTATAGAGGTAGTATGTTAACTCGTTTAAGAAGAACTAAAATTGTAGCTACTTTGGGTCCTTCTACAGATCAAGATGATAACCTTAGAAAAATTATTCAATCTGGAGCTAATGTTCTTCGTTTAAATTTTTCTCATGGAACTTCTCAGGAACATAAAAAAAGAGCTATAAAAGCAAGAGAAATTATGCGTAGTTTAAATACTAATATTGCTTTATTAGGAGATTTACAAGGACCTAAAATTCGAATTTCTAAATTTAAAAAAAATAATATTTTTCTTTGTAAAAATAAAATCTTTATATTAGATGCAAATTTAGGAGAAAATGATGGTGATGAAGAAAAAATTGGAATTGATTATAAAAAATTACCATATGATTTAAATATTAATGATATATTATTATTAGATGATGGGAAAATACAGTTAGAAGTATTTAAAGTTACTAATTCTAAAATATTTACTAAAGTTATTATAGGGGGTGTTTTATCAAATAATAAAGGTATTAATAAATTAGGCGGTGGATTATCAGCACATGCGTTAACAGAAAAAGATCGAAATGATATAATACTTGCTTCTCAGATAGATGTTGATTACTTAGCAATTTCTTTTCCTCGTTGTGGAGAAGATTTAAAAAAAGCTAGATATTTATTAAATCAAGCTGGTAGTCAAGCAAAAATTATTGCAAAAATAGAACGTGCAGAAGCTGTTTTTGATCAAAGAATTATAGAAGAAATAATATTATCTTCAGATGCAATTATGATTGCTAGAGGTGATTTAGGAGTAGAAATTGGTGATGCAGAACTTGTAGGTATTCAAAAACATTTAATTAGAAGTGCTAGAAAATTAAACAAAGTAGTTATTACTGCAACACAAATGATGGAATCTATGATTTTAAACCCTTTACCTACTCGTGCTGAGGTTATGGATGTTGCTAACGCTGTTTTAGATGGTAGTGATGCAGTGATGTTATCCGCTGAAACTGCTTCTGGAAAATATCCATCTGAAACTGTTGAAAATATGTCTAAAGTATGTATTGGTGCAGAAAAAATACCAAGTATTAATGTTTCTAAACATCGTATTAATATGAAGTTTAATGATATAGAAGAAGCAATTGCTATGTCATCTATGTATGCAGCTAATCATTTAAATGGTATTACTGCAATAATCACAATGACCGAATCAGGTAAAACTGCATTAATGACTTCTAGAATAACATCTGGACTACCAATTTTTGCTTTATCAAAACATATCAAAACTTTAAATTTGTCAACTTTATATAGAGGTGTAATTCCTGTTTATTTTAATAGTAAAAATGATGGAGTAAAAGCAGCTAATGAAGCTATAATGTTACTTTGTAAAAAAGGTTATTTATTCAATGGTGATCTAGTGATTGTTACTCAAGGTGATATTATGGGAAAAATAGGAAAAACTAATACTAGTAGAATTTTAAAAGTATTTTATTAATAAATTATTTAATTATCTAAGTATATTTTAATTTAAATACATTATAATATTTTTAAATTATTTAAATATTTTTAATTTATCAAAATAATATTGATAAACTTATTGATATAATTGCTTTAGTTAATTATTAAAGTATATTAAATAAATCTAAAAGTTCTTTTTTATTTTATTTTTTTATTTAAATAAAATTTTATTTTGATATAAATATTTTTAATAATAAAATTATATATTATAAAAAATATTTTTATTCTATTTAATATCATTTAATATAAATCTATATTTATTTCTTAAAAAGTATTCTATAATATCCCATTATAGGATAAAAAAATAAGTTTATTTAATTATGTTAAATCTTATTAGTTTAAAAAATATATATGTAAATTTTTCTAATCATTCTATTCTTCAAAATATATCATTATCTTTAACTGAAAATCGTATTTTTACAATAATAGGTCCAAATGGTGCTGGAAAATCTACTTTAATACGTGTTATTTTAGGTTTAATTCATCCTACAACTGGTAAAGTTTTTCGTTCTTCCAATATCTCTATTGGATATGTACCTCAAAAATTATATCTTAATGATTTATTACCAATGACAGTTGATCGATTTTTAAGATTATCTCAATATAAAAAAAATACTAATAATATTTTAAAAATCTTAAAACGTGTCAAGGCTGAATCATTACAATATTTTCCATTAAAAAGATTATCTAGTGGAGAAATACAACGTATACTTTTAGCTAGATCTCTTTTAAATAATCCAAATTTGCTTGTTTTAGATGAACCATCACAAGGAGTAGATATTATTGGTCAATTAGATTTATATAATTTAATTTATTCTATTCGTAGAGAACTTAATTGTACTATTTTAATAGTATCACATGATTTAAATTTTGTTATGTCTAAAACTGATTATGTTATTTGTTTAAATAAACATATTTGTTGTTCCGGGCATCCAAAAAAAGTATTTAATAGTTTAGAATTTATTTCAATGTTCGGTTTAAAGCGTATTAAAGAAATAGCAATTTATCATCATAATCATGATCATATTCATCAATACTAATAACATACAAGATATTAACAAGAGTATTTATTTATTATGTTCAAATTAATCTTTCCAGGATGGTTATCTGGAATATTTTTATCTTTTGCTACAGGTTTTCTAGGTACTTTTATCATTTGGCGTCGAATGTCATCGTTTGGTGACACTTTATCTCATTCATCCTTATTAGGATTAGCTATATCTTTAGCATTTCAAAGTAATTCTTTTTATATTATCTTTATTTTTATAAGTTTACTTGCAGTTATTTTGGTATGGTTAGAAAAAATTTTACCTATTGCGTTAGAAACAATATTAACTATAATATCACATAGTTCAATGTCTTTAGGTATAATATTAATTAGTTTAATATCAACTCCAAAAAAAATAAATTTTGATCATTATTTATTTGGTGATCTACTTTCTATAAATCAAAACGATGTAATAATAATTTTTTTTGGAAGTATAATTGTTTTAAGTATTTTACTTATTTTTTGGGAAAAGATTTTATTGGTTACAATTAATCCAGAATTAGCTCAAATTGATGGTGTTAACATATTTTTTACGCGTCTAACTTTAATGTTAACTACTGCTTTAACAATTTCTATTTCAATTAAATTTGTAGGCGCTTTATTAATAACTTCTTTATTGGTTATCCCACCTGCAACTGCAAAATATTTTTCAAAATCTCCAGAAAAAATGGTATTTATTTCGATTTTACTAAGTATGTTATCTATTACAGGTGGAGTATTTTTATCTGTTTTTTTAAATACTCCAACAAGCCCTTCTATTGTTTTATTTTCTTCTTTTCTTTATTTGTTAAGTAGTATAAAAAAAATTTTTTTTAAAATATAAAAAATTATTTTTTATTAATATTAATATTTAATTCATTTAAATTTTTATTTTCTATTATACTTGGCGCGTTAGTCAGTGGGCATGAAGCTGATGTTGTTTTAGGAAAAGCAATAACATCTCTAATATTATCTGTATTTCTTAAAAGCATAATTATTCTATCTAAACCAAGAGCTATACCTGCATGTGGTGGAGCACCATATTTTAATGCTTCAAGTAAGAATCCAAATTTTTCTTTTTGATCTTTTTCATTGATACCAATAATATTAAAAACTTTTTTTTGTATTTCAAGATTATGAATTCGAACTGATCCACCACCAATTTCATATCCATTAATTACCAAATCATAACTATCTGACATAGCATAATCTAAATTTCTAGAAAATTTATTTTCATGATTTTTTTTAAATGCTGTAAATGGATGATGAATAGAAGAAAATACTCCTAATTTATTTTTTTTAAACATAGGAAAATTAATAATCCATAATGGAGCCCAAATATTTTTTTTAAAAATTAAAAAATCATTACCTAATTTAATACGCAATTTCCCTAAAGATTTATGTACAATATTTTCCTCACCGGCGACTATAAATAAAACATCTCCAATTTTAGCATTAGATTTAGTTAAAATTTTATTTAATGTTTTCTTATCTAAAATATTTTTTATTGAACTAATGATATTATTTTGATTATTATCGTCTTTTAAAATTTTTATATAAAATGATTTATTTATACCAAATTTATTAATGCTACTTAAGTATTCATTAATTTTTTTACGACTAAGTTTAAAACCTTGAGAAAAACATAATAAAGCTATTGTTTTATTTTTTAATGTATTTATTTTAAAAAAATCAAAAAATTTTATTTTATTAATAATATCAGATATATCAATTATTTCCATAGGATTTCGTAAATCAGGTTTATCTGATCCATACCTTTTAATTGCTTCATTATAAGTAATTACAGGAAATTTTTTTAAATGTATATTTAATATTTTAAGCCAAATTTTTTTAATTAATTGTTCTACTATATTTCGAATTTTTTTAGCATTTAAAAATGATGCTTCAATATCAATTTGTGTAAATTCCGGTTGACGATCTGATCTTAAATCTTCATCACGAAAACATTTAACTATTTGATAATATCTATCAATTCCAGAAATCATTAATAATTGTTTAAATAATTGCGGGGATTGTGGTAAAGCATAAAATTTTCCTATATGATTCCTGCTTGGAACTAAATAGTCTCTTGCACCTTCTGGAGTAGATTTAGTCAATAATGGTGTTTCAATATCTAAAAATTTTTTTTTTGTCATAAAATTTCTAATTAAATAAGTAACTTCATTTCTAATTTTTAAATTTTTAAATAAGATTGATTGACGAAGGTCTAGATAACGATATTTTAATCGTATATCATCACTATTATTATTTGAATAATCTATTGGAAGCGGTTCTGAAATATTAAATATATTTATTTTTTTTGCTAATATTTCTATTTTACCAGTATTCATTTTTGAATTTATATTTTTAATATTTCTTTTTTTTACAATTCCAGTGACTTGAATACATGATTCATTTTTTAATTTTAATGCTTTTTGAAAAATTTCAGAATTATTTAATTCAAAAATTATTTGTATAGTACCTGTATAATCTCTTAAATCTATAAAAATAAATTGACCAAAATTTCTTATTTTATTTACCCATCCAGATAAAATTATAGATTTATTTAAATCAATAAGTCCAATATTTCCACAATATTTAGTACGCATAAATTCTCTGTGAAATCAATTTTTTTGATAATTCTTAATTAAAATAATGTAATATTTTCATTTTTAAAAAATAGATTTCTTAAGAAAAATAACTTAAAAAATTAAATTAGAAATTTTTATATATTATGAATATTTGATAATATATAATTTTTAAAATTTTTTAATTTAAAAATGAATAAAATATTTTTAAAATTAACTATATAAAAATTAACGACTTCTAAAAATAATTCTTCCTTTCGTTAAATCATAAGGTGTTAATTCAATAGTTACTCTATCTCCTGTAAGTATTCGAATATAATTTTTTCTCATTTTACCTGATATATGAGCTGTAACAATATGTTTATTTTCTAATTCTACACGAAACATGGTATTAGGCAACGTATCAATTACAACTCCTTGCATTTCTATATTATCTTCTTTAGGCATTTTATTCTCTAAAATAGTTTTTTATTAACTAATTATATCTGATACTAGTCAGTTTGACTAGTATGTTTTTAACAGGAGTAAATTCATTAAATTATTTAATTTAATGAATTTAAATAACGTTCACTATCTATTGCTGCCATACAACCACTAGATGAAGATGTAATTGCTTGTCTATAAATATGATCTGTAACATCACCTGCAGCAAATACACCTGGAATACTTGTTTGAGTATAATTTCCATGTTTTTCTTTTTTAATTTTAATATATCCATTTTCCATTTCTAATTTGTTAATAAATATATTTGTATTTGGAATATGACCGATAGCAACAAATAATCCAGATGTAATAATTTTTTTTTGTTTTTTTTCAATTGAATTAACACTATTTATAATTAAATGTGTAATTCCGAATTTATCTCCTATTATTTCTTGAATAATATAATTTAAATATAAAATGACTTTTTTTGTTTTTACTAGTTTAAATAATCGATTAATTAATATTTTTTCTGCTTTAAAATTATTTTTACGATGTATTAAATGTACTTTATTTACAAAATTTGATAAATATAATGTTTCTTCTATAGCTGTATTTCCTCCTCCTACAACTGCTACTTCTTTATTTTTATAAAAAAAACCATCGCATATAGCACAAGTAGAAACACCTTTTCCTTTAAATTTTTCTTCTGAATTTATTCCTAAATAACGAGGAGATGAACCAGTAGCAATAATCACTGCATCAGCTGTATACTCATATTTTTCACCTAATAAAAAAAATGGTTTTTTATTAAAATTTACAGAAATAATTGTATCGAATATAATTTCTGTTTTATATTTTATTGCATGCTTATACATTCTATCCATTAAATTTGGACCAGTTATTTGATTTATATCTCCAGGCCAATTTTCAATTTCATTAGTATTCATTAATTGCCCACCTTTATTATATCCAGTGATTAAAATAGGAGATAAATTTGCTCGTGCAGTATAAATAGCTGATGTATATCCTGCTGGTCCAGATCCTATAATAATTATTTTACTATGTTTTTTCATGCTATTTTCCTTGTACTTTTTTAATATTTAAAGTTTAATATTTAATATTCTAAAATATATTTAAAAAATAATATTTTTTAAGTAATTTAATATTTTAATAATTACATTAATATAACTATTTTATAATAAAAAAATTTTTTATTTTATAAAAAGAAATTAAAATTATGTTAAATCCTTATTTATTACGTAAAGAACTATCCGAAGTTGCAAAAAAATTGTTAAAAAAACAATTTAAACTAAATATTTCATTAATATCTGAAATTGAAAATAAAAGAAAAAAATTACAGATAAAAACTGAAAATTTACAACATAATCATAAATTATTATCAGATTTATTTAGAAAATCAAAATTGTTAAAAAAAAATGATGAGCATTTAAAAAATAAAATTATTAAATCTAATCAAAAACTAAATATTTTAAAAAATGAATTAAATATTATAAAAGAAAAAATTTATAATATTTCTATGTCTATACCAAATATACCATCATCAGATGTTCCAGAGGGAATAGGTTCAAATAATAATAAAGAAATTAAATATTGGGGTACAAAAAAAATATATAATTTCAAAATTTTAAATCATATAGAATTAGGTAATCAATTAAATCAAATAGATTGGAAGTCTGCAGCAAAAATATCAAGTTCAAAATTTGTTGTTTTAAAAGGAAATATTGCACTTTTACATCGCGCTTTAGGTCAATTTATGTTAGATCTTCATACTAATGAACATGGTTATGTCGAAACATATGTACCTTATTTAGTAAATCAAGATAGTTTATATGGTACAGGTCAACTACCTAAATTTAATGATGATTTATTTTATGTAAATAATATTAATAAAAAAAAATATATATTAATACCAACTTCAGAAGTTCCTTTAACTAATTTATTTAGAAATCAAATATTAGATGATAACTATCTTCCTATTAAACTTACTGCTCATACACCATGTTTTAGATCAGAAGCCTCTTCTTATGGACGTGATAGTCAAGGTTTAATTCGGTTGCATCAATTTGATAAAGTAGAACTTATACAAATTGTTCAACCAGAATTATCTATGAAAATATTAGAAAAACTTACTAATCATGCAGAAAAAGTTTTACAATTGTTAGAACTACCATATCGAAAAGTTTTATTATGTGGTGGAGAAATGAGTTTTTCTGCTGTTAAAACATATGATTTAGAAGTATGGTTTCCTTCACAAAATCAATATCGAGAAGTATCTTCTTGTTCTAATATGGGTGATTTTCAAGCACGTAGAATGAAAACACGATATCAAAATAAATATAAAAAAAGTAAAAATTTTGTACATACATTAAATGGTTCAGGTTTGGCAATTGGTAGAACATTAGCAGCAATATTAGAAAATTATCAACAAAAAGATGGTAGAGTTAAAATTCCAAGTATATTAAAAAATAAATATATGAAAGGTATGAATTTTTTAAGTTAGTTATTAACAATTATTGGTAAAAAATAATGAGTTTAATTTATAATTTTAGCGCTGGACCAGCTACAATTCCTAAAGATGTTATTTATCAAGCACAGAAAGAATTAATAAATTGGAAAAATTTAGGATGCTCTGTTATGGAAATCAGTCATCGAACTAAAGAATTTAATACAGTTGCTATAGAAGCAGAACAAAATTTAAGATATTTATTAAATATTTCTAATAATTATAAAATATTATTTTGTCAAGGCGGAGCTAGAGGCCAATTTTCAGCAATTCCAATGAATTTATTAGGAAAATATTCAAAAGCTGATTATATAAATAGTGGTTATTGGTCTCATTCTGCATTTATAGAATCTAAAAAATATTGTTTTTCTAGAAATATATTAATAAAAAAAATAAAAAATAATAAAATATCCCTTTTAAAATATAAAAAATGGGATATCAGCGATATTTCTGATTATATCCATTATTGCCCTAATGAAACAATAGATGGATTATCAATCTATGAAGAACCATTTTTTGATAATAAAATTATTGTCGGTGATTTTTCATCATTTATTTTATCTCGTTCAATTAATATTAATAAATATGGACTTATTTATGCTGGTGCTCAAAAAAATATTGGACCTGCAGGAATTACAATTATTATTATTAGAAAAGATTTACTAAAAAATACATTAAAAATATGTCCATCTATTCTAGATTATAATATTATTTCTAAATATAATTCTATGTTTAATACTCCACCTACTTTTGCATGGTATTTATCAGGTTTAGTATTTAAATGGATTAAAAAAAAAGGTGGAATAAAAAAAATTGAAGAATTAAATAAAAAAAAATCAGATTTACTATATAAAACTATAGATAATAGTATGTTTTACATTAATAATATAGATCAATCTAATAGATCTAAAATGAATGTTGTATTTGATTTATTTGATCCAAAACTAAATACAAAATTTTTAAAAGAAGCTAAAAATTTTGGTCTGTATGCTTTAAAAGGACATTCTAAAGTAGGTGGAATGCGAGCTTCAATATATAATGCAATGCCTTTAGATGGAGTTAAAAAATTAGTTAAATTTATGTTATTCTTCGAAAAAAAATATGGATAAAATATTTTTAAAAAAATAAAGAGTATATAATGCAAAAAATTTTAAAATTAAATCCTGTATCTTATGTAAATGGTACTATTTTTTTACCTGGTTCTAAAAGTATTTCAAATAGAGTATTATTATTAGCATCAATTAGCTGTGGTACAACTTATATAAATAATTTATTAGATAGTGAAGATACTCAATATATGTTGCATGCTTTAAAAAAAATTGGAATTTATTATTCTTTATCAAATAATAACAAAGTATGTTGTATTAAAGGAAATATTCAATCTTTTAAAGTTAAAAATCCTATTTCATTATTTTTAGGAAATGCAGGAACAGCTATTAGACCACTTCTTTCTATTTTTTCATTATATAAAAATGAAGTAATATTAACTGGAAATAATAGAATGAATGAAAGACCTATTAAAGATCTTGTTGATGCATTACGACAAGGAGGTGCAATAATTCAATATAAAAACAATTCAGGATACCCTCCAATTTGTACTAAAGGTGGTTTTAAAGGAGGAGTTATTATATTAAATGGTAGTATTTCTAGTCAATTTTTAACATCTTTATTAATAATTTCTCCATTATCTTCAAAAGATACAACTATATTAATAAAAGGAAATTTAGTTTCTAAACCTTATATAGATATTACATTAAATTTAATGAAAAATTTTGGGATTGAGATTACACATGATTCTTATTCAATTTTTTATATTAAAAGTAATCAAAAATATAAAACACCAGGTAAGTATTCAATTGAAGGAGATGCATCTTCAGCATCTTATTTTTTAGCAGCTCCTGCAATTAAAGGTGAATCAGTAAAAGTTATAGGAATCGATAAAAAAAGTATTCAAGGTGATGTTAAATTTGCTAATATTCTTGAAAAAATGGGAGTTATTATTCAATGGGGTGATGATTTTATTATATCTCGGAAAGGTGAATTAAATGCAATAGATTTAGATATGAATGATATTCCAGATGCAGCAATGACTATTGCAGTTTTAGCTTTATTTGCAAAAGGTACAACAACTATTAGAAATATATATAATTGGAGAGTTAAAGAAACAGATCGATTATCTGCTATGTCAAATGAATTAAAAAAAGTTGGAGCAAATATTAAAACAGGCACAGATTTTATCTCTATTACACCTCCTAAATTTATAAAATTTGCACAAATTAATACATATAATGATCATCGTATTGCTATGTGTTTTTCATTATTATGTTTATCTAGTGTTGGCGTAGAAATATCTAATCCTAATTGCGTAGTTAAAACTTATCCAGAGTATTTCAAAGATTTTTTACATATTTGTAAGTTTTAATTAAATATAATTAAACATTTATGTAAGAATTTTTAATAAATCATATATTTTTATCTAAGTAATTTTATATATGAAAAAATATAATAATATTCCTGTAATTACAATTGATGGACCTAGTGGCGTTGGAAAAAGTACATTATGTGGTATAATAGCTAATAAATTAAATTGGTCTATTTTAGAATCTGGGATGATATATAGATTGTTAGCATCAATAATACTAAAAAATAATATTCCTATTATTGAGAAAAATATAGTTTCTGTTTTAAATAATTTAGATTGTTCTTTTTTTAAAATTAATATGCAAAAAAAAAGTTTAATATCTCAAACAATTTATCTTCAAAAAGTTGGAGAAACAGCTTCTAAATTAGCAACTTTTACTAAAATTAGAAAAATATTACTAAATAAACAAAGATGTTTTCGTAAATTTCCTGGCTTGATAGCAGAAGGAAGAGATATGGGGACAGTAGTATTTCCTGATGCTATTATAAAGTTTTTTTTAAATGCTGATTTAAAAACTCGTGTTTTTAGAAGAATAAAACAATTTAAAAAAATAGGGATATCTATTAATTATATAGAATTATTAGAACAATTAAAAATTCGAGATCAACGCGACCAAAACCGAACAATTTCTCCTTTATACCCATCAAAAGATGCTATAATACTAGATTCTACGAATATGACACTTTCTGATATCATTAAATGTTTAATGAAAGAAATTAAAAAAAAAATAATTATATAATTGATAAGATATCTAAAAAATAAACTTTATAATATGGATAATTATAAAACATATACAATAAGCTCATTTTAACATGAAGTGAAAAATGAACATTAATGAAAATTTTTTTATATTATTAATATGAATGAATCTTTTGCTCAATTATTTGAAGAATCACTAAAAGAAATTAAAACACGCCCTGGTTCTATTATTCGTGGAGTTATTATATCTATAGAAAAAGATACTATTTTAGTTGATGCTGGTCTTAAATCTGAATCTTCTATTCCACTAGAACAATTTAAAAATTCTCAAGGTGTACTTGATGTTAAAGTAGGGGATTATGTTGATGTAGCTTTGGATGCTATTGAAGATGGTTTTGGAGAAACACTTTTATCTCGTGAAAAAGCAAAAAGACATGAATCATGGCTTGTTTTAGAACAAGCGCATGAACAATCAAAAATAGTTATGGGTGTTATTAATGGTAAAGTAAAAGGTGGTTTTACTGTTGAATTAAATGATATACGTGCATTTTTACCAGGATCGCTAGTTGATGTTCGACCTGTTCGAGATACAATACATCTTGAAGGAAAAGAATTAGAGTTCAAAGTAATAAAATTAGATCAAAAAAGAAATAATGTAGTAGTATCTAGAAGAGCTGTTATTGAATCTGAAAATAGTGCTGAAAGAAATCAATTACTCGAAAATTTACAAGAAGGTATTAAAATTAAAGGAATTGTAAAAAATCTAACAGATTATGGAGCTTTTGTAGATTTAGGTGGTGTTGATGGTTTGCTTCATATTACAGATATGGCATGGAAAAGAGTTAAACATCCTAGTGAAATTGTTAGTATAGGTGACGAAATTAGTGTTAAAATTTTAAAATTTGATAAAGAAAAAATACGCGTATCTTTAGGATTAAAACAATTAGGTGAAGATCCATGGATAGATATTTCAAAACGATATCCTGAAGGAATTAAATTAAATGGACGTGTAACAAATCTTACAGATTACGGTTGTTTTGTAGAAATTGAAGCAGGTGTAGAAGGACTAGTACATGTTTCTGAAATGGATTGGACAAATAAAAATATCCATCCATCTAAAGTAGTTGCTGTAAATGATATAGTAGATGTTGTTGTTTTAGATATTGATGAGGAACGTCGTCGAATTTCACTTGGATTAAAACAATGCAAAATTAATCCATGGAAAGAATTTTCAGAAACACATAAAAAAGGAGTACATGTTGTTGGTAAAATTAAATCAATTACAGATTTTGGTATTTTTATTGGTTTAAAAGGAGGTATTGATGGATTAGTACATTTATCTGATATTTCCTGGTCAATTCCTGGTGAGGAAGCTGTTAAAAATTATAAAAAAGGTGATGAAATTTCAGCTGTTGTTCTACAAGTTGATGCAGAAAGAGAGCGTATTTCTTTAGGTATTAAACAATTAGAAGAAGATCCATTTAATACATATGTTTCTAATGTTAAAAAAGGTATGATCATCAATGGAAAAATTATATCTTTTGATGATAAACAAGTTGTAATTGAATTATCAGAAGGAATTTATGGAAATATAAAATTTTCTGATTCTACTTCTATTAAATATGAAGAATTTATCAAAAAATTTAAAATTAATAAAAAAATTGAAGTAAAAATATTGAATTTTGATAGAAAAAGTAGAAATATTAATTTAAGTTTTCATATTTTAGATATAAAAAATAATAAAAAAGATACAAAAAATAAATTAAATCAAAAACAAAAAGATGAAATATTTTCAAATGTCATGGTAGAAGCTTTTAAAGCAGCTCAAAATAATGAATAATTATTTAAAAATAAAATATAATTTTATTAAAGTAAAATTATAATATATTCTTAATAGTATATTCTTAAATTAGAGGATTTATGAAAAAATCAGAATTATTTAAAAAATTAATAAAAAAAAATACATATAAAAAATAAAATTACACAATATGCAATAAAAGAAATATTAGAATATATATCTTTTGCATTAGCTAATGGAGAACGAGTTGAAATTCGAGGATTTGGAAGTTTTTCTTTACATTATAGATCATCTCGTATAGTTCGTAACCCTAAAACTGGAGAAAAAACTAAATTAAGTGCAAAATATGTACCTTATTTTAAACCAGGAAAACAATTAAAAATTCGCATTAATATATATAAATAAAATTTTTTAACATTTTATTTTAGAAACTAAGTTGATTCTTTTTAAAAAACTTAGTTTCTATGTTATTTTTTGAATATTATTAAAATGGAATATTAAAAAAAATGAAAAAAAAAATTATTGTAGCTAATTGGAAATTAAACGGAAATACTAAAACTATTTCAAATTTTTTAATAAATTTTAAATTACATGTATTACCTTATTTAAAATATAATACAATTGTTATTTCACCTTCTACAATATATTTAGAAAGAGTTTATAATAATATACAAAATTTAAATATATTTCTTGGAGCACAAAATGTAGATGTCAATATAAAAGGATCTTTTACTGGTGAAACTTCGATTTTAATGTTAAAAGATATTGGTGTGAAATATGTTATTATTGGACATTCTGAAAGACGTTTTTTTCATAATGAAACTAATGAAATCATTAATAAGAAATTTGATTTAATTAAAAAATTTAATTTAATTCCAATATTATGTATAGGAGAAAGTCAAGATGAAAAAAATAAGAATCAAACTAAAGAAGCGTTAAAAAATCAATTAAATCATATAATTAAACATCTTGGAATACAGGCGTTTTCAAATTCAATTATTGCATACGAACCTATTTGGTCTATCGGAACAGGTATATCAGCTGATCCTATATATGTACAAAAAATACATCAATTTATAAAAAATTATATTTATAAAAATCAGAATGATATAAATAATATAAAAAATTTATCAATTCAATATGGTGGCTCTGTAAATATAAAAAATGCTAAAAACTTGCTTGAACAACCTGATATTGATGGATTATTAGTTGGAAATTCTTCTTTAATATATGAGGATTTTTTAAAAATTATTAAAATATCTTCTGATATTTTTAAAAAAAATAATATTTAATTTTTTATAAATTTTTTATATATCCAACCACCTAAATTTATTCCTAAAATTGGTGTCACAGTAGGTATTAAAAAATATGGGAAAGTACTATTATTTAAACCAGTAAAGGCTAATTTACCCCACCCTATAAAGCTTAAAAATATTCTAGGACCTAAATCATGTGCAGGATTTAAAGTTACATTATTTAAAGATCCTAAAGATATGTTAATAATAGCAACTAACATCCCTATTAAAAATGGACTAGTTGTTTTTTGAATAATAAAAAAATTTTTTTTATCATTAATTCTCATAAGAATAATTATAAAAATTATCGAAATAATAGCTTCTTTTATAAAATCATCTATAAAAATATAATTTTTTTGAGGATATACACAAAAAATTGAAGCAAGTTGAAAACTTTCTTTTGTTCCTCTTATAATATTATATTTATGTTCAAAAGATATTAGTATATTATAATACATATAATATATTAGTATTGTAAAAAAAAAAGCACCAAATATTTGAGATATAATGTATGGTATGACCTTTTTTTTATTAAATTTATCAAATAACCAGAGAAAAATAGTAATAGCAGGATTTAAATGAGCCCCAGATATTGAAATACTAAAATAAATTGATAAAGCAACTGAAAAACCCCAAATCATGCCTATTTCATATTGACTCATGTGAAAATTTGTTAATTTCGATGTTACTAAGCATCCTATACTAAAAAATATTATTAATCCTGTCCCTAAAAACTCAATTATACATTGTTGGAATATTTTGTTTTTACCACGTAGATTCATTATTTTCAATACCTATATAATTTTATTATAAACTATTTTTTAATTCTAGTTATATAATAAAATTAAAAATTTAGAGCGCCGGAAAAACCGGCACTGATTTATTATTAATAAAGTTTTTTAGCAGTAATCAACCAATCTTTTTTAAACATACGTTTCATATTTTTTAATGCATCTGTTATGTCATTAAATACCATTTTTTCATTTTGAACACCTACACATTTACCTTGATATCCTTTAATTAATAATTCCACAGAGTAGGCACCCATTCTTGAAGCTAAAATACGATCATATACTACAGGTGCTCCTCCTCTTTGAATATGACCTAATATAGTTGCTCTTGTTTCACGATTAGTTTTTTTTTCAATATATTTAGCTAATTTTTCAACATCACATATATATTCTGTAATAGCAACAATTGCATGTTTTTTACCTTTTTTAATACCAGCTTTTATTTCTTTTACTAATTCTTTTTTTGTACATTTAATTTCTGGAAGAACGATAAACTCACAACCTCCAGCAATTGCAGCTGCTAATGTTAAATCACCACAATATCGACCCATTACTTCTACAATTGAAATACGTTGATGAGATGAAGATGTATCACGTAATCTATCAATTGCTTCAACAACTGTTTCCAAAGCTGTAAAATATCCTATTGTATAATCTGTACCTGCTACATCATTGTCTATTGTTCCAGGAATACTAATACATGGCATGCCCATTTTTGTTAATTTTTGAGCTCCTATATAAGAACCATCACCACCTATAACAACAAGTCCATCAATTTTTTTTTCTTTTAAATTATTAATTGCTACATTTCGTATTTCATTTTTACAAAAATCATAAAATCTTGCTGATCCTAAAAATGTACCGCCTCTATTAATCATATCTGAAACACTATATCTATCTAATTGAATCATTCGGTTTTGATATAAACCTAAATATCCATCATAAATTCCAAATACTTCTAATTTTTCACTTAATGCTGTTCTTACTACTCCTCTAATTGCAGCATTCATTCCAGGAGCATCGCCGCCGCTAGTTAATACTCCAATTCTTTTTATCATAATAATCTCGTTTTTAATTACTATAAAAAAATTATTTTTTATTAAGAATATATTTTTAATATTGTGATATATTAGTTTTTATTTTAAATCAATAAAGAATTGAAAATATTAAAAAAATTTTTGAATTTTGATGATTTTTTAAAATAATATATATTTAATTCAAAAAAATTTATCTTTTATTTATTCAGAAATAAAAAATACATATATATATTAATTATAAAATCTTAAAATGTATGTTTAAAATGATTTATTTTAAATAATACCATTGAGTAGGAATATATTTTTCATTGAATTCTAAAACAATTGGTGCTGCAGTTGGAATTTCTAATTCTAAAATTTTTTTATTATCAATTTTATTTAAATATTGAATCAATGCTCGAATAGAATTTCCATGAGCTACAATTAATATTTTTTTTCTTTTTTTTAATTTAGGGTAAATGCTTTTTTTCCAATATGGAATTACTCTTTGAACAGTGTCTTCTAAACTTTCACCACAAGGGATTTTATCAATATTAATGTTAGAATATCGTATATCATTTCCTGGAAAACGCTTATCTTTAATGTTAATTTTTGGTGGGCTAACATGAAAACTACGTCTCCATAAAAGTACTTGTTTATATCCATATTTTTGAGTTATTTCATCTTTATTGAATCCTTCTAGATCTCCGTAATGTCTTTCATTTAAATGCCATGATTTTCGAACTGATATCCAATTTTGGTTTAATTGATCTAAAATATATTGTAAAGTACATATTGCTCTTTGTAACATAGATGTATACGCACAATCAAAAAAAAATTTTTTTTGTTTTAATAATAATCCTGTTTTTTTAGCTTCAATTTTTCCATTTTTACTTAATTTTACATCGTGCCAACCAGTGAATTTATTTAATTTATTCCATTCACTTTCACCATGTCTAATTAAAACTAATTTATTCATAATTTTATCCATTATATTATATTTTAATTAATTTTTTTATTATGTCATTATTTCTTTATAATAAGAAAAAATTTATCTATATTATTTAAATATTTAAAAAATTTTTTCTAAATACAAATAATATATTTAATAATAAAAGTACAGTTTATTATTTATTGTGATACTGTACTTTTAAAATATAAAAAAATTAATGCATTTAAATTATTATTTTTAAATATCAATTATAATACGATTAAAATCTTCTAATATATTTTTTACTTGATTTAAAAAGCTAATTGACTCTTTTCCATCAATTAAACGATGATCATAAGATAATGCCAAATACATCATTGGTAAAATTTTTACTATTCCATTTATTGCCATTGGACGATCTTTAATAGCATGCATGCCTAATATTGCCATTTGAGGTGGATTAATAATGGGAGTTGACATTAAAGAACCAAAAATTCCTCCATTTGTTATAGTAAAATTTCCTCCAATTAAATCTTCTACTTTAATTTTATTATTTATACTTTTAATAGAAAAATCTTTTATTTTTTTTTCTATTTCCGACATTGTTTTTTGATCAGCGTTTCTTAATACTGGGGTAATCAATCCTCTAGGTGTTGAAACAGCAATACTAATATCAAAATTTTTATAAAATATAATATCTGTTTTATCAATGGTTGCATTTATTTTTGGAAAATCTCGTAATGCTTTAACAACTGCTTTTACAAAAAACGACATAAAACCAAGACGAATACCATATTTTTCTTGAAATAACTCATTGTATTTCTTACGTAAAGAAATAATTGTTGTCATATTTACTTCATTAAAAGTAGTCAACATAGCTGTATTATTTTTTGTTTCTAATAATCTTTCAGCTATTTTTTGACGCAATTGCGTCATTTTAACTCTATATGTATTATTTTTTAGAGCATTGATATTATTCAAATTAGATGTTTTTTGAAAATCTGGATTAATATCTTGTTTTCTAAAAGTATTTAATTTGTTAATATTAAGTGAATTTGTATTAATATTATGAACTTTAATAAAACGTCTAGCTGATGGTGTTAAAGAATTTTTTAAATTTTTATTATTATTTAAAATTTTATCTTTATTGAAAAAATTATCTGGATGAATGGATTGATCTTTTTCATGTAAATCTATTTTTTTTTTTTCAATATTATTTATTTTTTTTATTTTACCTATTATTTCACTAGACTGAACAATACATCCAGTTTGTTTTAAAATATTATTTATTATACCATCACATGGTGATGATATTTCTAACATAACTTTATCTGTTTCAAGATCAACTATTTTTTCGTCAAGATGAACTATTTCTCCTATTTTTTTATACCATTTAGCAACTACTGCATTGGTTACAGAATCCGGTAAATCTGGTACAAGAATATTAACTATATTCATATTTTATCCTTTTTTTAAATTATATTTAATGCATTTTTTATTAATTGTTCTTGTTCTTTTTTATGTGTTGAAATACAACCTACTGCTGGAGATGCAGAGGAAGAACGACCAATATATTTCAATATAGAAGAAAATGGTAAAATATTATGAAAATAATTTTGTATATATATCCATGCACCTTGGTTATATGGTTCTTCTTGACACCAAATATAATCTTTCACATAAAAATATTTTTTTAATATATTTAATATCTCATCCATTGGGAATGGATATAATTGTTCAACTCGGATTATAGAGATATCAATAATATTATTTTTATTTCTATATTCTAAAAGTTCGTAATATATTTTACCAGAACAAAAAATAAGACGTTTTATTTTTTTTAAATTATTATTTGCTTCATTTATTACTTTTTTAAAATTATCATTAACAATTTGATCTAATGAAGAAGATGATAATGGGTGTCGTAAAAGTGACTTAGGTGTGAAAATTATTAAAGGTTTATAAATATTTATTAAAATTTGTTTTCTTAATAAATGAAACATTTGAGAAGATGTACTAGGAATACAGACTTGTATATTATCTTGAGCACAAAGTTGAAGGAATCTTTCAATCCGGGCAGAAGAATGTTCTGGTCCTTGACCTTCATAACCATGAGGTAAAAAAAGAACTAAATTAGATTTTTTATTCCATTTTTGTTCACCAGAAGTAATAAATTGATCAATTACTACTTGAGCGCCATTGGAAAAATCTCCAAATTGAGCTTCCCAAATAATTAAATTTCTTGAAGGATATAATGAATATCCATATTCAAAAGCTAATACTGATTCCTCTGATAGAACTGAATCCCAAATTTCAAATCGTCCTTGATTTTTTTTAATATTGTTTAAAGGTATATAAATAGATCCATTTTTTTGGTCATGAATGTAGGCATGTCTATGAAAAAAAGTTCCTCTACTAATATCTTCACCGGAAAGACGACATGAAATACCTTCATTAAGTATTGTTGCATACGCTAAAGACTCAGAAGCCCCCCAGTCAAATAATTTTTTTCCTTCAGCCATTTTTATTCTATCTTGATAGATTTTTTTTACTCTATGATGTAATTTAATAGATTTAGGAATAGTATTAATATTATATAATAATTTTTTAATATTAATTAAATCTAATTTATTTACATTTTTTTTTATTTTAAAAAAATTTATATTTTTATCTTGAAAATTTATATTATTCTTGCAAAAAATATATTTTCCTATTATTAATTTATTAAAATATTTTTCTTTAATTTTATTAATTTTATCAATTGTAATACATTTTTGATTAATTAATAATTTAGAGTATATTTTACTAACACTAGGGTGATTTTGAATTTTTTTATACATTATTGGTTGAGTAACAGAAGGATCATCTATTTCGTTATGACCATGTCTTCGATAACAAACTAAATCAATAAATACATCTTTTTTAAATTTTTTTTTAAAATCTAAAGCTAACTGAACAACAAATATTGCAGATTCTACATCATCACAATTAACATGAAAAATAGGTGCTTGAATAAATTTAGCAATATCAGTGCAATATTTACTGGAACGAAGATCATTAGGGTTTGAAGTAGTAAAACCAATTTGGTTATTAATTATAATGTGAATAGTTCCACCTATTTTATAACCATTAGTTTGAGACATATTCAATGTTTCTTGTACTACACCTTGTCCAATAATTGATGCATCTCCATGAATATTAATAGGCAAAATTTCTTGACTAGAACAATTTAAATTGTCTATAGAAGACCTTGCTATTCCAAGAACTACTGGGTTAATTATTTCTAAATGAGATGGATTATATGCTAGTTTTAAACTAATCGTTTTATCTCTATTCTTTATATATGACTCTCCTCCAATGTGATATTTTACATCTCCACTACCTTGTTTATTAGATATATTAATACCAGAAAATTCATCAAATAGTATCTTAGGATTTTTATTTAATACATTAATTAATACATTTAATCGACCTCTATGAGCCATTCCTATAATAATATCTAAAATATTGTTATTTTTTGAATAACGTATTATTTCATGTAACATTGGAATAAGTGCTTCAGAACCTTCTAAAGAAAATCGTTTTACACCAGAAAATTTTTTTCCTAAATATTGTTCTAAAGTTTCTGCATAAATAATTTCTTTTAAATATTGTATTTTATTTTCTTTTAAAATATAGTTTTCTTTAAAATATAGTTCTATGTATTCTGTTATCCATTTTTTTATATGTATATTATCAATGTACATATATTCAAAACCAACAGAATTGCAATATTTGTTATATAATTTATTATACAAATCTATTATTTTAATTTTAAAATGAGAATTTTTTTGAAAATTAATTTTTACTATTTGATTTAATTCATATTGATTAAATTCATAATATGAAAGTTCTAAATATGGATATTTTTTTTGTTTATGTAATTGAAGAGGATCAATTAAAGATTTTTTATAACCTCTTTTTTGAAAAAAACTAATCATTTTATAGATTTTATTATATAATATTTTATTATTTTCTTGATTTAATGTTTTAATATCCTTATTTATTTTATTATTTAAATTCTTATTAAATGAAGTTTTATTTTTTAAAAAATTTTTATTTTCTAAAGATAAATTAAAAAATACTTTTTGCCATTCATCATTAATAAATGACGGATTTATTAAAAATTTTTTATATATATCATCTAGATATTGTTGATTTTCAGCAGATAACCAAGAAGAATTAGACCATTTTTTTAGTATATTTTCATTCATTTTTATTTAAATTTTCAATAGATTAATAATTAAATTTATTTTAATATTTTATATTAAAAAATATTTTTTTATAAATTATGATGGATTATAAATATCAATAAAAGTTACATCTAAACTATATTTTTTATTCAACCATTCACCTAATGATTTAATTCCATCTCTTTCACTACAATAATGTCCTAGTGCAAAAAAATGAATACCTAATTCTCTAGAAATGTATATGGTTTCTTCAGACACTTCACCTGTTAAAAAAGCATCAATTTTAAACTTATATGCTTGTTTAATAAAATCCTGTCCTTTACCACTGCACCATGCAATATATTTAATCTTTTTTGGAGCATTTTGAGAAAAATGTATAGGTTTTTTTTTAAAAACTTTTTCTATTTTTTGATAAAATTCAGTACTACTTACTTCATGATGTAAATTACCCCATAATACATATGGTAAAATCTTACCTTTAATAGAAATATTTAATCTTTTAGCAATTTGTACGTTATTACTGAATTTTGAATGAATATCTAATGGAAGATGCCAACTATATAAATTAATATTATTAGATAAGATAGTTTTTAAGCGCTTTCTTTTAAAATTATGAATATATTTTGATTCTTTATCCCAAAAGTATCCATGATGTACAATAATAGCATTTGCTTGTTGAGATATAGCTATATCTATTAATTCTTGACATGCACTAACTCCTGTAATAATTTTTTTAATTGTTTTTTCACCTTCTATTTGTAAACCATTAGGAACAATATCATTATATTGATTGCTAAGTAATTTTTTATTAATTATTTTTTCTAAAAAAAAATTTTCCATATTAAAATTTCCTATTTAATATTTAATTTATAGGTGATTTAGCCATGTGATACATTAATAAAAATTTTTCTCGATTATTTTGAAAATTTATAATTGGTTTTGGATAGTTTATTTTATAATTTTGTTTAATTATCCATTCATATGGATTATGAATATATGGATTTGGTATATTTTTTAATTCAGGAAGATATTTTCTTATAAAATTTCCTAATTTATCAAAAAATTTAGATTGACGCAGTGGATTAAAGATGCGTATATATGGATTAGAATCACTACCAATCGATGCAGACCATTGCCATCCTCCATTATTTAAAGCATAATCTCCATCAATTAAATGAGACATAAAATATTTTTCTCCCTCTCTCCAGTTAATTAAAAGACTTTTGACTAAAAAACTTGATGTAATCATTCTTAATCTATTATTTATCCAACCTGTTTTATTTAATTGTCTCATTCCAGCATCTATTATAGGAAAACCAGTTTTACCATTTTTCCAAGCATTAAAATAATTTATATTATCTTCCCAAGTTATTTTTTTTTCCCATGAAAATAATGATTGAGATTTACTAATTATAGGAAAACCAATAAGTAAATGATAATAAAATTCCCTCCATATTATTTCATTTAACCAAGGAGAATTAAGTATTATATTTAATGTTACTGTTTTATATTCTTTTAAAAGTACTTCTAAACAATATTTTGGAGAAATAATTCCTAAAGATAAATAAGGAGAAAGCATGCTAGTATTCGTATAAAATGGAAAATTTTTCTTTAATAAATAGTCTTTTAATTTATAAGTGCAAAAATATTTTAATTGATTTTTTGCATTAATTTCTCCAATAGGAAATAAATTTTGATCAAATTGTATTAAATAAGATTGAATATAATCTATTTTACATGTATTACGTATAAAGATTCGTTTTTTAGGAATAGGATAACATGTTGGAATTTTATTAGATAAATAGTTTATTATTTTTTTTTTAAAAAAATAAAATTTTCTATAAGACATTTTATTTTTATTTTTTATTTTATCTGGTGAAACTAAAATATTACTATGAAATGCTTTTATAAAAGTTCCTTGTAAAGATAATTTTTGTGTGATTAAAATATCTCTATTTTTTTCATTTATCTCATATTGGTAATTATAAAATAAATTATTTATTTTATGTATCTTACAAAAATATAATAAATATTCTATTGACTGAAAAAAATCAGCACATTCATAATGATATAAGACAATATTTAATTTTAATAACTCATTTTGCAAAAAAATTACATTTTGATAAAGAAAAGACAATTTTTTCATCGACATAAAATGATCGTTCCATTGTTTTTTAGTAAAAATAAATAAACCTATTACTTCGTCTGTATCAGATAAGCATGCATTATATAAAGCTTTATTATCATATATTCGAATATCATTTCGAAACCATACTAAATTTTTACTCATATTGATTATTTTAAAATTTTTATATTTCTTAAAAATAACATATTATAGTTTCCATTAAAAAAATTTTTTAGTTATTTTATTAAATAAATTTATGATTAGTAATAAAAATATTTATTTCATAGATAATAGGCAGGATAATATGAAAAAAGTAGGTATTTTTTTTGGTAGTGATACTGGAAATACAGAAAAAGTAGCAGGAATTATTCATAAAAAAATTGGTAAAAATAATTCTTTTTTATACGATATTAGTAATAGTTCTAAAAAGGATATAGAAAGTTTTGATAATTTAATATTTGGTATTCCCACTTGGTATTATGGTGAAGTTCAGTGCGATTGGGATGAGTTTTTGCCTATTTTAAAACAAATAGATTTTTCTAATAAGACTATTGCATTATTTGGTTGTGGTGACCAAGAAGATTATAGTGAATATTTTTGTGATGCATTAAGTGTAATATATAAAATTATAAAAAAAAATAAAGCAAATATAATTGGTGAATGGTCAACTAAAGGATATCATTTCGATTGCTCAAAATCCTTATTAAATAAAAATTATTTTATGGGGTTAGCTTTAGATGAAGATCGTCAATCCAATCAAACAAAAAATCGAATAAAAATATGGATTAATGATATCATTTTAAAATTTAGTTAAATAAAAAATGTATATATTTAAAAAATAAATATATTTTAAAAAATAAAAAGTATCATAATATAAATAAAAAAAGAAAAATATGATTGATAAAATAAATCAGTTTAATTTATTACATGGTATACTTCGAAAAAATCATCGTAAAAATATTAAAATAAATTATAAAAATCTTCCATTTATTGGTCAAGATATTTGGACTATATATGAACTATCCTGGTTAAATTTAAATGGTTTACCAAAAGTTTCTATTGCTATAATTGAATTTGATATTAGCAGTAAAAAAATTATTGAATCTAAAAGTTTAAAAATTTATTTAAATAATTTAAATCAAAAAAAATTTAAAAATAGTCATAATTTAATTAAACAAATTGAATCAGATTTAAAAAAATGTGTGCTAGGTAATGTTTCTGTAAAATTATTTGATTTAAATAAAATTAAAAATATGGGATTATCAAAATTCAATGGTATATGTATAGATAATAATAAAGTTATTATTAAATCATACACTTATAATAAATTATTTTTAAAAAATTCAGCTAAAAAAAGAAAAATAGTAACTGAATCTTTATATAGTAATTTATTTAAATCAAATTGTCCTATAACTCAACAACCTGATTGGGCTTCAATTAATATTATATATACCGGTCAAAAAATTAATCATTCAGCATTACTAAAATATTTAGTTTCATTTCGAACACATAATGAATTTCATGAAGAATGTATTGAAAGAATATTTAATGATATTCAAACTCTTTGTAAACCGGAAAAACTTAGTGTATATGCAAGATATAATAGAAGAGGTGGAATTGATATTAATCCATGGCGTAGTAATACAAATTTTAAACCTTATTTGATTAGATTATCAAGACAGTAAAATTTTTATTATTTATTAATTTTTTTTATATAAATAAGCAGTATTAAGTAAATGCTTAATATTGCTTATTTAATATAAATTATAAAAAATTAAATTAATAAATATTTTTAGTTTTATAAACTATTATAAACTAAAGTAACTAAATCTAGTACTTTACTAGAATAACCAGTTTCATTATCATACCAAGCAATTAATTTAGCAAAGTTTTTATTTAATGATAGACCAGCTTGAACATCAAATATAGAAGTTAACTCTTCTCCATTAAAATCTGTAGATACCACTTGATCTTCTGTATAACCCAAAATACCTTTCATATCTTCTTTAGAAGCTTGTTTAATTACATCACATATATCTTTATATGTAGCTGATTTTTTATAACGAACTGTTAAATCAACTACAGATACATTAGTTGTAGGAACACGAAATGCTATTCCTGTTAATTTTCCATTTAAATTAGGTAAAACTTTTCCTACAGCAATTGCTGCTCCAGTTGAGGAGGGAATAATATTTTGAAAAGCACCTCGACCCCCTCTCCAATCTTTTTTAGAAGGTCCATCAACAACTTTTTGAGTAGATGTACTAGCATGTACAGTTGTCATTAAACCTTCAATGATTTTAAAATTATCATCTATTACTTTAGATAAAGGAGCTAAACAATTAGTAGTGCAAGATGCGTTAGATACAATATTTTCACCTTGATATTTATCAAAATTTGCTCCCTTAACAAACATAGGAATGTTATCTTTAGAAGGACCAGTAAGAACTACTTTTTTTGCTCCTGATAAAATATGTTGATATGCAGTATCTCTAGTTAAAAATAGTCCAGTAGATTCAATTACAACATCAATTGATAAATCACCCCATATTAATTTTTTAGGGTCTTTTATTGAAGTAATTCTAATTTTTTTTCCGTTAATAATGATATTTTGATTATTTACTTCAATTTTTTCTTGAAATACACCATGTGTAGAGTCATATTTTAACATATATGCTATATATTCAGGATCTATTAAATCATTTATTGCTACAATTTCAATATTTTTACGTTTTTGAGCTAAACGAAATAAAACTCGTCCAATCCGACCAAATCCATTAATACCTACTTTAATAGTCATAATTTCACCATTACTTTATATAATTACTAAATTTATAATAAATTTTTTAACTCATTAAAATATTTTTATATTAAAAATTTAAAATTTTTTTAATATTTTATTAGGATCTATTTTTGAAGCATAATATGCAGGATACCAATTTGTTAAAATTGCTATTATTATCGTAATAATAAAAATATTAATTAAATCTGATATATTTATTTTTAACAATAAAAAATTTTGATAATAAATATTATTTAATAACAAACTATGATGAAAAAATTTTTCTAGAAAAAACGTAATTTTTTTATAATTTAAAACTGTCAAAGTACCAGTTATTATACCAATAAAACTACTTACAAAAATAAAACGCATACCATAATATAAAAAAATTAATTGAATAAGAAAATTATTAGCGCCTATACTACGTAAAATAGCAATATCTTTTGTCTTTTTAGATATAGATAATAAAGATATAGATATAATACTGAAGCAAGATATTATGATTAGTAAAAATAATGTAATATATATAATTATTTTAGTTTTATTAATATCATCATATATATATTTATAGCTATTAATCCATGTATATAAAAAAATAGGAACATTAATTTTTTGAGCTATATTTAAAATAGTTTTTTTAGCTTCTAAGGGATTAGACATATATAATTCAATAGCATTTATATTATTTTTAATATTAAAATTATTTTGAAAAAACGAAAAAGGAACAAGTCCAATATTAGAATTTATAATACTATTTGAATTAAATATAGATTTAATTTGAAAAGAAAAAATTTTTACTCTTTTATTTTTAAAAGAAAAATTATTATCTAAAATAATTAAATCAACCCAATCTCCTTTTTTTAAGGATAAATATTCAGATATATTAGAAGATATAATAATTTGATTATTTTTAATGTTATTTAATTTTTTAAATTGATTATCTATTTTTTGAAAAGAAAAATATTTTTTTATATACTTAATATTTTTAAAACTTTTAATATTAAAAAATTTTATCTTTGTATCTTTTAATAAAATACTATTCATTAAAATATATGGTTCAGAATAATTAATATTATCTAAACAATTGATGTTTTTTATCATTTTATCCCAAGATACAAATGGTTTATATATTGATTTTATAATACCATGAGGTAAAGATGATAAAACATTTTTATTTAATAATATTTTAAAACCATTAATAGCGCTAATACTAATAATTAATGTAAAAATACTTAAAGCAATACCTACCTTAGATAATATTGAAATTAAAAAAAATATATAATCTTTATTATTTTTAAAATATAAACGATTTGCAATAAAAAATGGTAAAAAATTCATTTAATATTTCTTTATTATATTGAGTGTTTTATCTTTCATTTCAAATAAGGTGCTAGCTTGATTAGCCAAATTAAGATCATGTGTTGCAATTATAAAAGAAGTATTAAAATCTTTATTAAACTTAAATATTAAATCAAAAATAATTTTTGAATTATGAAGATCTAAATTACCAGTTGGTTCATCTGCTATTATTAAATTTGGTTGATTAACAAAAGCCCTTGCAATTGCTACACGCTGTCTTTCGCCGCCAGATAACTCATATGGATATTTATTAATTTTTTTTTCTAAACGAATTTTTTTTAATATTTCATATGATTTTTCTTTAGCTTCTCTTATAGTTTTATTACTAATTAATAAAGGTATTGAGACATTTTCAAGTACATTAAAATCTAGAAGTAAATGATGGAACTGGTAAATAAATCCTAAATTTAAATTTCTTAATTTAGATATTTGATTAGATGACATTGAATTTAATAATATACCATTAAAATAAATAGTTCCAGATGTAGGTTGTTCTAAACCACTAACTAAATGCAATAATGTACTTTTTCCAGATCCTGATTTTCCAATAATTACAGCTATTTCACCTTGATAAAGATGAAAGGATATATTTTTTAAAATATGAGTCTTTTTTATATCATCTTGATAAAATTTAGTAAGATTAATACATTTTAATATTATATTATTCATGAGATAAAATTCTAGCAGGTGTTGATTTAACAATATTCCAAATAGGATATAGTATCGATAAAATAGAAATTAATATAAATATAGTATTAATTAAAATAATTTGCATAGGATATATTTTTAATGAAATAGATATGTTACTAAAAAAAATATTAATTATAAAATTTAAAAATTTTTTTTGAAAAATTAATAAAAAACTAATTAAAGTACCTAACATACTTCCGATAATTATTACACTAGAACCTAATGTAATAAATATTAGTATAATTTTTCTATAACATAATCCACATGTTTGTAAAATGGCAATAATATTTTTTTTTTCTATCATGCTTATTGTTAAATTAATAAATATATTAAAACTTACAATAATTAAAATTAAAATAAAAAAAAGTAACATGATATATTTTTCAATTTGAACTATTTTAAAAAATTCTCCTTGTTGTGATTTCCAATCTAAAAAAAGTAAATTATTTCTTATTTTTTTAATTATATTAATATCATAATAAAATGGATTTTTAAACCATACTCTCCAACCAGTTATATAATCTTTATGATATTTTAATAAATTTAAAGCATCTGTATTATTTATTAGTATTTGATAATTATCGATTTCATTTTTTGTTTCAAATATACCAACAATTTTAAATATTTTTTCTTCATTATTTTCTATTAATAATTTTTTATTATTAGGAAATATTATTAATTTAATTAAATCATTAATATTTAAATTAAGTTTTTTTGATAATTGCTTACCTATAATTATATTATTTTTTGAAGAATTTAATTTATATAAAAATTTTTCAACATTATAGAATTTAAAATGATCAGTAATATTTTTCTTAAAAGCAAGCAACTCAGCTATAGAAATGTTATTTTTATTTTTAATGAATACTTTGCTGCTAATAAAACTAGATATTTTTTCAATATTATTAAATTTTAAAATTTCTTTAGGAAATTCTAATTTATTTATATAGTAATTTTTATTAGTAATAATCAAATGTGGAATAAATGATAAAAAACGTTTTTTAAATTCATCTTGAAATCCATTAAATAAAGATGTTGTGATAATAATTGATGAAATACCAATACTGATACCTAAAATAGATAAAATAGTAAGTATTTTTTTAAAATTTGTTAATTTATCGTTCCATAAATAACGTAAACCAATAAATATATATATAGGTTTATACATTTATACTTTCTTATATTATTTTTATTAAAAATTTTATCATAATTAAATATATATTTTGTTAAAATATTTATTTAATATAAAACATTAATTTAAATTAAAAAATATTCTAATAAATTAATAATACAATCATTAAATTTAAAATAAAAAATTTATTAAGTATATTCTTTTTAATAATAATATAAAGAAAAATAATTATATTTAAAGATATATTTTTAATTTTTTTTAAATTTAATTTTTTCTTTATGATTTTTAAAAATTTTTAGTTAAAATTAAAAATATTCATTTTATTTTTATAAAACATTTTATTATGAAAATAGTATTAAAAAACATGCAAAATAAAAATTTTATTAAATATAAATTAATAAATTTTTTTAAAGATAATTTAGATAAAAAAAATTTTAATAAGATTTTAAATTTTTTATATAATTTTTCAGGAAAAACTATTTTTTTTATAACAAAAAAAGAATGTTTAATAAGTTTTTTAAAGATTTTAAATTTAAAAAAAATTTATCCTAAATATATAAAGAATATTTTTGAAATTAATAAAAAATATAATTTTTATTATATTATAGAAAATTTATATAATAGTTTTTTTGATACTAAAAAAAACTTTTTATTTATTTCAACAAAAGAAATTTTTTCAAATATTCAAATTATAAATAAATCTGAATTATTTCAAAATAAATTTTTATATCAATTAAAAAATAATGATTTTGTTATACATATTCAACATGGAATTGGAAAATATCAAGGACTCACCACAATAAAAACAGCTAGCTGTGAATCGGAGTATTTAGTTATTTTATATGCAGATGGTGATAAATTATATGTTCCTATTTCATATTTGCATTTAGTTTCTCCATATGACAAGTTAGAAAAAAATATTACTTTGAATAAATTAGGAAATGATAAATGGGATAAAGAAAAAAATAAAATTAGCAAAAATTTATATGATTATGCAGCAATTTTATTGAATATATATGCAAATAGATTATCTAAAAAGGGATTTTCTTTTAAAAAATATGAACAAGAATATAATCTTTTTTGTAAAGATTTTCCATTTCAAATTACTATTGATCAAGAAAAAGCTATAAATGCTGTATTAAATGATATGTATAAAAATACTCCAATGGATAGATTAATTTGTGGAGATGTAGGTTTTGGAAAAACAGAAATAGCTATTAGAGCTGCTTTTTTATGCGCATTAAATAAAAAACAAACTATTTTCTTAGTGCCTACAACATTATTAGCAGAACAACATTTTAATAGTTTTTTAAAACGATTTAAAAATTGGTCCATTCATATAGATATACTATCTAGATTTAAAAGTAAGAAAGAAGAAGAAAATATTTTAAAAAAAATTAAAATTGGTCAAATTAACATCCTAATAGCTACTCATAAAATTTTATTTAAAAATATTACATGGTTTAATCTTGGTTTATTAATTATTGATGAAGAACATAGATTTGGTGTTCTTCAAAAAGAGATAATTAAAAAAACATACGGTCATATTGATATACTTACTTTAACAGCTACGCCTATTCCTAGAACATTAAATATGATTATACATGGAATAAAAGACTTATCTATTATATCTAATCCTCCAAATAAAAGAAAAAAAATAAAAACTTTTATAGAAGAATATAATTTTAATTTAATAAAAAAAGCTATTTATCAAGAACTTTCTAGAGGTGGTCAAATATATTATATATATAATAAAATTAAAGGTATTAATGATATAGCGATAAAACTATCAAAATTAATTCCAACTGCTAAAATTAAAGTGGCTCATGGAAAAATGAATAGTATTGAACTAAAAGAAATAATGAATGAATTTTATCAAAATCATTTTAATATATTAGTTTGTACCACTATTATAGAAAGTGGAATTGATATACCTAAAGCAAATACAATGATTATTGAAAATGCTGATCATTTTGGATTGTCTCAATTACATCAACTTAGGGGTAGAATTGGACGTTCTAATGATCAAGGATATGCTTTTTTACTTATTAATAATTTTAAAACTATTACATTAAATGCAAAGCAAAGATTAGAAGCTATTAGCTTAACAAATAATTTTGGCGGTGGTTTTAATTTATCTAATCGAGATTTAGAAATTAGAGGAATTGGTGAATTAATTGGAAAAGAACAAAGTGGTAATTTTAATAGCATAGGTATTAATCTATACATAAAATTATTAAATAAAGCTATCAAATTTTTAAAACAAGGGAAAAAAAAAATACCTCTTGATGATTTTATTAAAAAATCAGAAATTCAGTTAAATGTACCCGCTTTATTTCCAGATAATTATATTTCTGATATTAATCAACGATTATTTTTTTATGAAAAAATTGAAAACGCTAAAAATAATAATGAAATAAAAGAAATATATTTAGAACTATTAAATCAATTTGGTAAATTGCCTACTATATCTGAAAATTTAATCTTAATTGCTAAAATTAAATTATTAGCAAAAAAAATTGGAATCATATATATTAAATCTAATCA